>NZ_JBQKLN010000031.1:0-44870 GCF_052116205.1 Prevotella sp. Sow4_E9_plate
ACGCAACTGCTGAGCAGCTTTCTTGTAATCAATTTCTAAGTTGTCCATAATATAAAAACTGTGTTAAACTACTTTTATTGTAGCTTGACACAGTTTAGTTTACACTCTCAAGCCAGAGAATGATCTCTAGCTTGGATTTCTTCTGTTTTATCATCGAATGTTTGTCTTAATCTCATCTTAATCTCAATCATCAACCCAGTCTTAATCTCAATCATCGTCATCTTCATCATCGTCATCATCCTAATCTCTATCGTGCTTCCACTTCTTGTCGTGCTTGTGATGCTTGTCGTGCTTGTGATGCTTGCCCGGCTTTCCTGGTCCGTGAGTTTCATGGGTTCCGCCTGGCCATCCCGGTCTTCCGTAGCTGCACTCAGGGCGAGGGCGGCGCTTGTCGTGTCCCCAGTTATGCTTAGGATACTTGGTGTAAATATGGTGAACATACACATGATTCTCCCAGCCGATAGGGCGATAGAAATAGTAGGAGTTCTTGAATCTCTTCCATTGTCTGGCGGTCATCATGCGCTTGAGCTGCTTGTTGCGGTAATGCCAGCCGTAGGCATCAATGTCGCGATAGCTTCGGATGCCATTGAGATAATTGAGATTGATGTTCAGGATGCTGTTGCGCTGGGCGCTGCTCAATCCCAGTTCTACCACCATCTTATCTGTGATAAAACGGGCTTCTGCCTGAATATTTGTCAGTCTCTGAGCATTCATAGATGTAATCATCATCCATGCTGCTACGATTGTCATCATTATTCTTTTCATAACGATTTTCTCTTTAAAGGGTTATTACTGCATTTCTTTTTGTTTTCTTGATAGAAGAGGCTACTTGGTGCCGCTATCAACTTTTTGATGGTGCAAAGATAGGGAGAATAGCTGAAAACAACAAAGGGAAAACCATAATCTGATGTATGATTTTCCCTAAAAGCATCGGGGAGATTCCTGTAATAAAATTGTAGTATCTTTTATCTGCTAATTCAAATCCTTGTAACCTCATTGACACATAATACCCCTACCTTTGCACCCGAAATTTAACAGATACAACCCCGGAAGGGGAAAGGTATCATCATAATGTATTATAGTCAGATAAAGAAAAATGGAAAAGAAAGTATCGGGTAAGCATAGCTGCATGAATGGCTTTGCTATGATGAAAGGTAGAGTTGCTACTGTAGTTTTGGCTTCGGCTTTATTGTTGGGTGGAGGCTTGACTGCACAGGCTCAAAACGCAGCATTAACAACCTGTTCTCAGAGTGCAGCAACCGCAATTCCGCAGAATCCAAACTGGAAGGCGAATGCTGCCGAATGGCAGAAACTGAAGGGCGAAATCACCCTCTACATGACCAATGACATGGGCCGAAACGGCTACTACGACCAGAAGCCTATCGCCGAACTGATGGGCGAGATGGCGGGCACGGTAGATCCGGAATGCGTACTTGCCGTGGGCGACATCCACCATTTCAATGGCGTGGCTTCCACCCAGGACCCTCTGTGGCTTACCAATTACGAATATGTTTATTCTCATCCCGACCTGATGCTCGACTGGTTTCCGGTTTGTGGAAACCATGAGTATCGTGGTAATACTCAGGCTTTTATGGACTATGGTAAGGTGAGCCGCCGCTGGATGATGCCAGCCAAATATTACACCAAGGTGTTCGACCACAAGGGAACTGCCATCCGTGTCATCTTCCTCGACACCACACCTCTTATCGATTCTTACCGCAAGAATTCAGAAATCTATCCTGATGCCTGCAAGCAGGATGCTGAGGCTCAGCTTTCATGGCTCGACGAAACCCTGAAGAATGCCAAGGAAGACTGGGTCATCGTGGTAGGCCATCATCCTATCTACGCCTACACCACGAAGAAGGAGAATGAGCGCCTCGACATGCAGAAGCGCCTTCTGCCTATCCTCCATAAATATAATAATGTAGCGATTTATGCCTGCGGTCACATCCACAACTTCCAGCACATACAGAAGAAGGGCGACAACATCGACTACGTAGTCAATTCCTCTTCATCTCTGGCTCGTCCTGTGAAGCCTATTGATGGCACCGTGTTCTGCAGTTCTGCCGATGGCTTCTCTGTATTTACAGCAGATAAGAAGCAGCTCAGAATGTCGATGATTGACAAGGATGGAAAAATCATCCACACGGTTTTAAAGGTAAAAAAGTAAAAAGGTAAAAAAGTAAAAAGAGCTTTAACTCCTTTGCACCCCCGTTCCCAGCTATTCCATCGCTGGTCTCCAAGCTTTTATATTAAAGGTAAAAGAAGCTTTTTTGCGAAAAGAAACGAATGAAGAATCAATAGCGATATAGATGAAAAGATTTTTACTGAGTGCGGCGCTTCTTGCCGCTGCGACTACCGCCATCCAGGCACACACGCTGGATGGTATAGTCAAGGATAACAAAACGGGCGAGCCCCTCATCGGAACCGTAATCCGGGTAAAGGAGCTGCCCAACGTGAGTACCACCACCGGACTTGATGGTACTTTCACCCTGCATGAATTGCCTGATAAAGGCAAGGTGACCATCATCGTTTCCTACATGTCGTACAAGACCAGGGAGATGGTGGTGGATGTGGCTAAAGACTTCTCCAAAGATGGAAAAGAGGGAAAGGATGGACAGTTGACCATCGCCATGGAAGAAGACCTGAAGCAGTTGGGCGAAGTGGTGGTTACCGGTCATCGTGAATACCGTAGCGACCGCAGCGCCATAGAATCCGTGAAGAATGCCGGCAACGTGCTCAACGTGATGAGCCAGCAGAGCATCCAGCTTTCGCCTGACGTCAACGTGGCGAGCGTTCTGCAGCGTGTATCAGGTGTAACCATGGAGCGTGATGCATCGGGCGAGGCTTCCTACGCCATCCTCCGAGGTATGGACAAGCGCTACAACTACACCCTGGTGAACGGCGTGAAGATTCCTAGTCCGGATGATAAAAACCGTTACATCCCATTGAATATCTTCCCTTCAGATCTGATGGACCGCCTCGTGGTTTCCAAGTCTCTTACTGCTGATATGGAAGGTGATGCTGCCGGCGGCGTAGTGGATATGGTGATGAAGGATGCCCCATCCCGCTTCCAGATTCAGGCGAATGCAGCCATCGGAGCAAGTGATTATTTCTGGAAGGATGGCAGAGATTATCTTACCAGCAATCGCTCTGATTATACAAAGAAATCTCCTTACGAGGCTTTCGGAAAAGACTACAAGGCGCAGATGAGCGATTTCAAGAACGGTCCTGTTCAGTTGAAGAGCCATTCTCTTCCTGCTCCTAACTTCATAGGAGGTCTGAGCATCGGCAACCGCTTCTGGAACGATCGCCTGGGTGTGATGCTTGCCGGAAGTGTGCAGAATGTTTTCCGTGGCACCGAGCGCACCTATAATTCCGTAAAGATGGCATCGGGCGAGCAGGCCATGTACATTTCCAATCTGCAGCATCGCTACTACAGCATCCACGACCTTACTGCGGGTGCTCATGCCAAGATAGATTTAACCCTGCCTGGCCATAAACTGGAATGGTACAACATGTATGTGCACACCAATTCCAAGGGCATCAGATACAACAATAGCGTCAATACCGAATACATCGGATCCGACAGCTACACGCAGGACGATGAAGTGCGCTCTCTTACAACCACCCAGAGCATCTTCGCCACCAACCTGAAGGGTACGCATCATCTTGCCAAGGATTTTACCGTAGATTGGTCGGGCGTGTTCTCGCAGGCTAAGGAGGAAGATCCGGATAGAACTTACGTTACCCTGACGAATACCGTGAGCAGAAAAGCCGAGAATGGCGGCGATGCCGTTTCGGGTTCCATCTGGGAAGGCGACAAGAACATCACCAAAACCCTGCCTAAGAGTGCTGAGCGCCGATTCCAGCACAACAAGGATACCGACTGGGCGGGTTACATCAACCTCTCTTACGATACCCATTTCGCCAACTCTGTGGAGGCTCTCTGGAAGGCGGGTGCGCAGTATCGCAGAAAGGAGCGCAGCAACAGATATTATTCTTACATCTTCAATCCTGCCGACATCTCGCAGCGATTGGATGGTAACGGAATAGACCAGTTTGCTCACATCGATTGGGTTTGCAAGACTCCTTATTCTCAGGCTTCGCAGCTCAACTACGATTCCAAGGAGCACATCGGCGGAGCCTATGCCATGGTAACCCTGAAGAGCGAGGTGGGCGAACTGAATGCCGGTTTCCGTGCCGAGCACACCAACCAGATTTACACCATGCTCCAGCATTTCCGCAACATGGGACAGGTGGGCGAGCAGAGCTACTGGGATTATCTGCCATCGGCATCCATCAAGTGGACACCAACCAAGAAGATGAACGTGCGTCTCTCTTACTATCGCTCCATCAACCGTCCGGGCTTCTACGAGATAGTGCCTTATCAGATTCTGGGCGAGGAGTATCAGGAAAAGGGTAATCCAAACCTGAAGCGTGCCCGCATCGACAACATCGACCTGCGCTGGGAGTGGTTCCCAAGCAAGACCGAACAGATTCTTGCCGGCGTATTCTATAAGTATCTGAAAGACCCTATAGAGCAGGTGTTCGTAACATCGGATGGCAAGATTGGCGCCGGAACCGATGCCTATTACATGCCTGATAACCTGGGTAATGCCAAGAACATGGGCTTCGAAATCGACGTAATCAAGTACATCCGCCACTTCGGAGTGAAGGCGAATTATACTTACACCCATTCTGAAATCACCACCTCGAAGCGTGAGTACCAGGAGGGTAGTGCTGAGTATAAGACGGGCGTAACCCAGACCCGTCCGCTGGTTAACCAAGCTCCTCATACCGCCAACATCTCCTTATTATATAAGGATACGGAGCATGGCTGGAATGCGCAGCTGGCCTCTTCCTTTACGGGCACCAAGCTCGCCCTGGTTTCTCCCTTCAAGGATGCCGACCAGTGGGACAAGGCGATGTTCGGTCTCGACCTGAGTGCCGAGAAGCAATTCAAGAACGGCATCTCCATCTTCTTCAAGGCAAACAATCTGCTCGATGCCAAGCGCGAGAGATACTTGAAGACCGTGAACAAGAGCAACCTGGAGTATGAGGGCCAGAAGAGCGATAAGACCATCGTGGGAACTTATCAGTATGGCAGAACCTTCCTGCTGGGAGTAAGATATAAACTTTAAAAGGTAAAAAGGCTTTTAAAGGTAAAAAGGTAAAAAGGTAAAAAAAAGAAATGAAAAAGATAAGTACTTTTGCTGCTTTGCTGTTGATGGCAGCAGCTGCAATGTTCTCCACATCTTGCGAGAACGATAATATCAATCCATACGATTACGTGAATAATGGCAGTAATGGAAGTGATGGCAATGAGAACCAGGGTTCTAAGGATGTCATCACAACAAAGGTGGCAGAATATCCCGTAGGTTCTGTGGTTTGGACCAAGGATACTACCCTGAGCCAGAGCGTTGAGATTCCTGTAGGAGCATCGCTCTACATCGAGCCGGGCGTAACTGTTACCTGCAAATCTGAGGTTCAGGTGCCGGTAGAAATCGTGGTATTGGGCAATCTCTATTGTATGGGAACCGCCGAAAAACCGGTAGTCTTTACTTCTGATACCAGGAAGCCTGCTGATTGGGGCGGCATCATCTGCGGATATAATTCTGAGGAGGTAGTGCTCAATCACGTGGATGTGGCCTATGCCGGTGCTACTCCTACCGAGAGTTCAGCTTCTTTCCAGAACAAGCTTTTCAAGACCACCATCGATGGCGGTGTGCCAGCCTTTCACTTCTGTAATGTAAACGGCAAGTTTGTGATGACCAACAGTTTCTTCCATGACAACTACAACGACCAGACTTACTTTACCGGTGGTAACGGCGTGATTATCAACAATATCTTTGCCGATAGCGGAAATACAGCCGATGGTGGCGAGGCCATCAACGTAAAGGCAGGTTGCAAGCTCGATGTAGCCAACAACATCATCTACAACGCCTGCACCAACGCCTTCAAGCTTTCTAATGCCGGAAATAGCGAGGTAATCCCTCTCTCTGAGATGACCGTCTATAACAACACCATCATCAATTGCGGTTGGCGCCGTTCCAAAAACAAGAAGGGTGGTTCTGTCTGGGTAGAGAAGGCAGCGAAGCCAGTCTTCGTGAACAACCTCATCTACGATTCCCGTTTCGGACTGAAGCAGCCAAAGAAGGATGGTGCTGATATGGAGCACAGTCGTCTTACACCAAACTACTACTTTGCATCTACAGAGACAGGCGTAGCGCAGATGGCGAAGGATGCAGAGCTCGGCATCTGGTTTGATACCGATATCAAGAGCAGCGTGGCTGGTCAGCTCAATCCTCTCTTCAAGAGTTTCAAGCAGAGCGAGAAGATGAATATCAATTGCGAGATTGATGATGTAGCCCAAGGTGCTCCATTGGCATTCGACAAGGGTTGGAATTTCGATTATCAGGCAGGCAGTCCTGCCCTCTCAGGAGGTGTAACCGATTTTGTCCGTCTCTTCCCACAAGGTCTGCCATTCTTCGGCATGAAGCAGGTGAATTTTCTGGATAAGAATAACGACCAGAACTATTACTTCGCCGCCCCATTGCCAAGCGCAAGATTCGGAGCAAGATTGTAAACAGTAATTATAAAAAAGAAAAGCATGCAGGCTATAGAAATGTAGCTTGCACGCTTTTCTTTTCTTCATGTTTCTACTCTCCTTTTAATGTTGATCTTGGGAAAAGTTTAGGTTGTTACAGAAAAAGTATTGATTTTAACAGGAAAAGATTTTCTTTAATCCTTTTGAAATCTCCGTTCATAGACGTTGAATGTCGGTTCAGCGTCTTTGAACGGCGGTTCAACGTCTTTGAACGGACATTCAACGTCTTTGAACGGAGATTTTATCTAGGTATAAAATCAAATGCAAGTATAGTTTCTATATTATTTAATGGTAAGTCTTGTCCAAATCCATCTGGGAATCATTCGCCAGAGCGAAACGAGGATGCTGTATTTCCAGTCAATGGTTTTGACTGTTTTTCCCCGTTCTATAGCATTTACAATCTGCTGAGCCACTTCCTGAGGAGTTAATTGCAGGGGATAGTTGCTGCCAGCTATCAGGTCAGTCTTTACGAACCCCGGGCGGATATCTGTGATGGCGATAGGAAGATGGCGCATGTGAGCCTGCTGGGTAAGGCACTCCAGATAATGATTCTGGAAACGCTTGGTGGCAGAATAGGCAGGAGCAGCACCGAGCCCTTTCGTTCCGGCAATAGAGGTAATGCAGGCGATGCGGTAAGTATCATTGCCCTTTCCTTTATCTGATTTTTGCTCTAGTCTTAGCTCTTGCCCTTTATCTTGCTCTTGACTCTGTTGGGCAAACCAGTTGAAAGCCGTATCCACCATTCTTACAAATCCCAGCCCATTGGTCTCAACGGTCTTCATTTCCTTTTCAAAATCAAGTGAATAGTTTTGCCATCCGATTCCTGAACTATGGAAATATAAATCCATCCCACCGAGTTTTTCGATGAGTTTCTGAAGAAGAGTAGGGGCGTCAGCCGAAGTTACATCTATCTGCTGATAGCAGATGATTTCTCCCCTGGATGCTTTCACGCCTTCTGAAATGTTCCCCTTCTGAGATACTTTTGTTTTCTCAGAAATAATCTGGTTTGTATTTCTTTTTACTTCTTCAAGTCGCTCTACTCTTCTTCCGGCTATTCCCACCTGCCAACCTCTCTGCGCTAAGAGGCTGGCTACTTCCATTCCTATTCCTGAGGTTGCCCCCATCACAATCGCTTTCTTTGCCATAGTTTTTTCTTTGATGTTTTTCCTTATTCCTTTAAAAAAAGGAATATTTCATTTTGTTAAACTAAATGCAAAGATAATGTTTTTCTTTGAATGTGCGCATTATCTGCTTGCTTTTTTCATCTTTCTGCCTACAAAATTCCATGCTGGCATTTTCTTCAGGGTACTTCTTACCGGCAGAACATCCCATAGCAGGAAGATGAGCAATACGGCAAGACCGATGATACAAGTAATGCCATAGAGGTTCCGGATACTGAGCATCAGAAGATTGGTGGCATCGTAAGGCAATCCGCGCGACATGTTGCCTGCCATCGTCAATTCCATGAAGAGCAGTTATCAGAAAGCAAGCCTTTCCTGCTCTGGTTTGGAGGAATGGCAGGAGGGTCCGCAAGTATTGACTTACGGAGCAATATTGATTTGCCGGAAAGGAAAGGCGAGGCTGAATGTGAATTATAAGGATTGGGAACTTTATGAGGGGGCGGTGATTACGCTGTTCCCGAATGATGTAGTAGAATTGAAGATTGACGGGGATTTCAAATCCCCTCAAACAGAAAATGGGGATTGCAAATCCCCTGAAACTGAAAATGAGGATTGCAAATCCCCTGAAACTGAAAACGGGGATTGCAAATCTCTTCAAACAGCGAACTGCTTCCAAGCCGAAATCCTGAAATATAATCCTTCCTTGCTTCGTGAAGCAAGTCTGCAACTGGAACAGACGGTTTATTCTTCCTTACGGGAAGACAGATGCAGACAGGATACTCCCGTGGTGACAAACATCATCAATGGTATGTTTGCCCTATTAAAAGTTTATTTCGACCAATCGGAGTGTACTTGTATCTCCCAATTGGTATTGTGCCAGTTGAAGGCGTTCTTCATCGGTTTTCATGAGTATCTTCAGCGCAATCCGCAATACCGACCAGATGAATATCTCCTCGAAATATCTCACCAACATCGTGAACCAGGTGACGGGGCATACCCCCAAGACCATCATCGATCAATATGTGATTCTGCAGCTCAAGCTGCATCTTAAGCGAAGCACGCAAAGCATCAAGGAGATGGCTTGGGAGTTTCATTTTGCCGATGTCAGTTTCTTCTGTCGTTATTTCAAAAAGCATACAGGGCTGACGCCGCAGCAGATAAGGTCGTAATCACAACCTTCAGTTTTTCTCTGATCTCGGCTTCTTCTATCTCGCCGATGTGTTCTGGGGAGAGAACCTTGAGTTCTTCGAGGCATCCCATCTGCATCATAGTGGCGATAGGGAGGAGCTTATGTGCCGCCTTTCCTATGCGGTCGGTAGATAAGGATTCCTCTTCTACAGCCTCTTTCAGATTCTCAAGGTGTGCGGCAAGTTCCTGCTTCACGGTATCGAGAATCTCCTTTGCCGCCTCTTCATCGCCTCCGGCAAAAGCGAGGAGAGCATCCAGTTGAGGGTTGGATTTCTGCTGGGATGATAAATCTGGCTGGGATGGAGTTTCAGACTGGGCATCCAGTTGAGGCTGGGACTCTATTCCCAGGATATCAGACAGTTTCTCCATGCTGAATGGCTTGAACAGGCAATCGTCGAAGCCTGCTTTCTGGAGCTGTTCCAGGATGCTTGTGTCGTGAGCCGTCATAGCCACCACCATCATATTGGTATGGTTGATGTGGGCAATCATATCCATGCCGTTCATCTCGGGCATTTCGATATCCATCAGCATCAGGACTGGCTGCTCGTTATGCAGCGTGGTGAGGGCATCCATCACATGGTTGCAGGCGAAAACCTGCCAGGTATTGCCTACGATGCGGCGCAGCATTTCCTGGAGAAGCTGGAGCTGCAGCTTGTCATCATCCAGAATCAGAATCTTGTGGTTTGCAAATTCCGGTTTCTTCTTCTTTTCTACAGAAACCTGAGGGCTTACTGAATCATTTTCTTTCTCTTCCGGATTGGAATCTAGTGCCTTGTCATCGCCAACTCCAGTCTGTTTTTTATTCTGTATCTCTTTCTTTGGCGCAGGCTCTATAGGGATGGTGACGATGAAGGTGGACCCTTTTCCCTGGGTAGAGTGGAGAATGATTTCTCCGCCGAGCAGCGAAACCAGTTCCTGGGTGATGGACAATCCCAAACCGGTGCCTTCAATGCCTTGGGCACTCTTCAATCTTGTGAAAGCGTGGAACACCTTCTGTTTTTCCTCGCTGGTCATTCCCTTGCCCGTATCCTTTACGCTCAGGGTAAGCATCGGCTTGCCCATGACTTTCGAAACCTGTGCCTGGATGGTGACGCTGCCCTGGTCGGTATATTTGATGGCGTTGCTTACCAGGTTATCCAAAATCTGACGAATGCGGAAGGCATCGGCACGGAAGAATTCCTTCTTCATTGGAGAATCCGAAGTTCCCATTCCCTTCATCTTGCATTCGAATGAAATCTCCAATCCTTTCTCTTCAGCCCGCAATCTCATTCCCTCTACCGATTCTGCTACCAGTTGCGCTGGCGAGAACGAGGTAGGCTGCACTTTCATCAAGCCATTCTCCAACTGGTGATAATCGAGCAGGGAGGCAACGAGATGAGATAGATGTGCGGCAGAATTCTTGATGTTCTGGAGGCATTCGATGCCCTGAGGATTGCTGACGTAGTCTTTCATCAGGTCGATGAAGCCCGAGATGGAGGCTGCTGGTGCCTTGATATCGTGGGTGATGGTAAGGAGCAGGTGCTCGCGCTGGTTCATGATGCGCTGAATCTCCTCGTTGGCAGCCTCCAGGTTTTCCTGATAGATGCGCTCCTTCTTGGCATCGCGCCAGATGAGCCAGATCATGACAACGATGGCTAGGAAGGCTACGATGGCGAGTAATTCCATCTGCCACAACAGATGCTTTCTGGCTTCCATCGCCTTGCTTATGGATTCCTGCATAGCATCTTTCTCCCGCTGGTGTACATCGCTCAGGTGCTTGGCTGAGCGGAGGGCGAGTTTGGCGCTCACCATCTTCAGCTCTTCCATCTCCCTGTTGATGTGCTGCTTGTGGTCTTGCGTTTCCACTTTCTCCTTCTTGTCTATCTGTTCGAGGATGTTTGCCACGTTTCCTGCCACGTTCACTGGGGTGGTGACGGAATCGATGACAGCCCGGTTGCTGTCTTGTTTCACGCTCAGGGTCTCGGCGTGCTCTTTCTTGAAGGCATCGGCAAGTCGGCGGAAGAATCCTTTTCGGGTTTTCAATACTTCTACCGTTGTCTTCTTCGCCTCGTGGGTTTGTGGCGCCTTGGAGTGGACGAGGATGGAATCCTTGCCCGTATTCAGACTCTTTACCTTATCGTGCAGATAATTTTTGTTTGGTTTCCCCGCCATGGCATCGGATAGTTGCTTCAGGTTTTTCTGTTCCTCTTTGAGCAGAGAAGATATGGTGCTGTCGGCAGCACTTCTTTTCTGTATATAATCGCGCGATGCCTCATTGACGGCGATGATGCTCTTGGTGTTGCTATACACTAGACTGATGGCCAGAATCATAATGATGGCAATGGCACTATATCCGAGGGCTACCTTGATAGGAATGTTATTCTTGTGCATGAGAAATCTATTTTATTAATTACCTTATTTATTTTGCAAAGATACAACAAAAAGTTGAAAATCAGTAATAATTAAAGCAAAATAGTTGAAAATGACAGAATTATGTCGGTGAATGGTTTTTTCCATAAAGACATCAGAAGACAGGAAAATGCCAGTTTAAGACAGACTTTCACATTGGCAAACTGCTTCAAAGGGTGGCAAAAACGGAAAGGACAGATGGGGAATACAAGGAAATAGCTTCCAAGGTTTGGAAGAGAGAAGAAGAGCTGAAAAGTCTGAAAGCGGAACTGGCTGCATTGGACCGAAAAATACAGCTTGAACTTGCGCCGCAGGTTGAGAAAGAAAGCAGAGAAGAAAACAAAGAAGCAACAAATAACGTAAAAACAGATGTTACTTCTAAAGGGTTGCGGATTAAATATCCGTGCCAACAAGCAAGAATATATTGGAATCTGATAAACGCTTAGATTATTATTGTTAAAGTTTGATAATATTGTTTTTTTTTTTGATTTTTAAGATTTGAGTCTTATCTTTGCAATCGTTTTCACGCCTTACCTTAATTGACGAATGCCGAGTGAGAAAGACGGGAAGTACAAGCATATTGGAAATGGCGTTTACAAGCGCACTTGGTTGTACACACACTTGAATGCTATAATATCAAATCATGATCAGGATCAGGAATATACAAGGCAGTTACGGACTGCCCAATAGATTATTAAAATAGAAAACTTATTATTAGCTACACTAGAATAGTTCCATTAGTAGTATATAACGTATAGTAAAATTTCATAATTATCTTAGAGGTAACAAAGTGTATTCCACTACTGGCTTGTATAGGATGTTTTAGGAGTTCAGGACTGTTTGACTGAGTAGCTCGTACTGCACCAACACCGTTCCCCTTATGTATGTGTTCAGTAGTTTTTTGGGTCCGTATAGGTGCAACGGACATAAAGTGTAATTGCATGTATGGTTGAAATAAATCCATTATGTATTTAGCGTTTTTAATGTTTTAAAGTTATGAGAAGAGAACTTTTGCTCTTATCTTGTTGCGTGGTCATCCCAAGCATTTGTAGTGCTCAAGAGAAGTCAGACACTACAATGGTAGAAAAGAAAGCAGAACGCAATGTGATGCTCAATGCATCCGATGCCAATGCACCTCGTTACATTCAGATAGGTCTTCCAAGTGAAGATGTAAATGTGTACGAGAACGGATTACCTGTCGTTTATTCTTCTTACATCCATCCTCTATCTGCTCATTGGAGAAGTGACGGAAGCTTGGCTGAAGTAGGATTGATGAACCCGCAGGAATCAGCCATAGCTACAGGAAACATTGCTTATTCAGTAAACAGTTTCAGCGACTTAGGCAGTAATACGTTCAAGGGTATTTTGAATTACAAAGGCAACCATTATGGTATGCATCAGTTTGATTTGAACGTTTCAGGACCTCTGGCTAAAGGCTGGACTTATGCCTTGAATATGTATCAGAACTTTGATCCGGGAACCTTTGACTTGAAGTTTACCAACTATAATGACCGTACCCAGATTTATAAGGGTGCCCTGGCAAAGCATTGGGGAAACAGAGGTCAGTTGTCTTTTCTCTACAAGTTCTCAAACAGTCAGCGTATGGGTACCGTAACCTGTTTTGCACCATTTATCTATCACACTGATGGTAATGTGACAGAATTGGATGGCTTTAAATTGGGTACATCTTCATACGTTCCAGCTTCTCAGAACTTCATGTACCGTGATATGAAGACAGGTGAAGTGAAAAACACTACTATCAATGATTGGAACAAGAACAAATCTCACGAATTTGCTGTATTATTCAAATGGGATTTAGGTAATGCATGGAACTTGGATACAAAGGCTAAATATACCTGGGTTGATGCTAACTATGCCGACTTTGGCGGCAGTTCTATCATGAATGTCAAAGATGGAAAGGTTGAGGGTAATACGAATACGTATTATGACAAGAATGGAAAGCTTTATACAGGTATGATGGATGGTCGAAGAATCTGGTTTCATACTGCAAAGGCAAAATCTTTCCTTCTCACCTCTGAGGTGATGAGAAACTATGGCCAGCATAATCTTAAAATAGGTCTCAACGAGTGGAACTTTGACTTAAACTACTGGTCTGCGTCAACACAATGGGATGCCAGTGTAAAGGAGTATCCAGAGTTTCTATCACATTCCACGGTTTCAGACCCGACTGCAAGAACAACTTATTATGGGTTCAATGAGATTTCTACAGACTATGCTATCGGTAATGAGAATAAGTTAGCAGGATATTTTACAGACGAATGGCGTCCTATTGAAAGCCTTCGTTTCTTCTATGGCGCACGCTTAGAGTGGTGTCGTATGTCTGTTGACCAGTTGCCTTATGCACGATTTGCAGACATGTATGTCGGTGCAACCAATGCAGACGGTGTAACCATTACACCACAGCACAGAACAAAGAATAAGCTCAATTATGCATTTACAGTTTCGGCTACATGGTCCTTTTATAAAGGTATGGGACTCACCGCTGACTTCACTCAAATGGAACGCTCTCCTCGCATGACAGATTATGCCAATATGGGACCACAGGACCTGCGTCTCCGCATTCCATTGCTCCGTGGCGGTATATACTATCGCAATAAGTGGATTGATGTCACATCAATGATTACCTGGATTCAGAAGACGAACAATACTGATCAGCAGGATATAACCAAACCTGGTACCAATATTTCAAAAACAACGTCTTTGAATTACAGCATCCAGACAGTGGGATGGACAACCAATGTGGAACTTGATCCATTCAAGGGTGCGCATCTTCATGCCCTCTTTACCTATCAGAAGCCAACATATAAGGACTATTCTGTGACAGTAAAGTTTGATGATGGTGAGACCGCAGACTTAAATGCCACTGGTAACATTGTCAAGGAAATACCACAGATACTGATTGAGCTTGACCCAAGTTATACCTTTTACAAGGATAAGATGACTGTATGGGGCAGTTTCAGATATTTTGGAAAAACGTATGCTAACCTTTCAAATGCCCTTTGGTTTAACGGCCATTGGGAAACTTTCGCAGGTGTGAAATGGAATGCTACCAACAAATTATCATTCAACCTTGGTGTAGTCAACTTCCTGAACCAAAAAGGTGCCAGCGGTACAATATCCGGCTCAGAGCTTATTGGTCCGGAAGAAGCCAAGCGATTCAATGGCTACGTAATGTCCGGACGCTATCTTCGTCCTTTCACTGTTGAGTTTGGAGCAAGTATCAAACTATAAATACCAATTGATTATGAATAAATTATGCAATTTTATGGTACTTTTTATGGCTTTGTCAGGTAATGTATATGCCCAGAAGACAGAACCATGGAATGACCCTTTGGTGAACAACATCAATCGTAACGAGCCTGTTTCTGATTTCTTCGGCTATGAGAATAAGGAACTGTCTGACAGAAATGACAAGACGCTTTCAAAGAGATTCTTGTCTATTGAAGGAAATTGGAAATTCAATTGGGTGCAGAATGCCAATGAGCGTCCTTTAGATTTCTATTCTCTCAATCTTGATGATTCTAATTGGGGTAAGATGCCAATTCCTGGATGTTGGGAGTTGAATGGCTATGGCGTGCCAGTCTATACCAACATAAAATATGAGTGGGAAAATGAATGGGAATCAAATCCTCCTTATGTGCAGGATCTTGGCAACTACGTCGGATCTTACCGACGTAAGATTGTAATTCCTGAGAATTGGAATGGTGACAATATAATACTGCACATCGGCGAATTTTCCAGCAATATCAACCTATATGTAAATGGAAAGTTTGTTGGCTATGCTGAAGACAATAAGGTTGCTGCGGAATTTGACATCACTAAATATGTAGAACCAGGAAAAGAGAATCTGATAGCCATGCAGCTGATGAGATGGTGCGATGGCTCTTATTTTGAGGATCAGGACTATTGGAGACTTCGCGGTATTGCCAGAGAGAACTATATCTATGCTCAGCCGAAGTCACATATTAACGACTTGAACGTAACCTCTTCCTTGTCCGATAATTATAAAGACGGTATCTTTGCCATTCATTTTTCTACAGAATCATGTGATGGAAAGAATGTTCTGGTAGAATTGATAGACAAGAAAACTGGCAATACGGTTTTTGAAAGAAAGCAACAGTTACAGGGTGGCAGTTCAACAGTAGAGTCAACCATTCAGAATGTAGCCAAATGGACAGCAGAAACACCGAATTTGTACACACTCAGAGCGACACTGATGGATGGAGATAAAGTATTGGAAGTCATTCGCCAGAATGTCGGTTTTAGAAAGATCGAGATCAAGGGAAAACAGCTCTTGGTAAATGGACAGCCTGTTCTTATCAAGGGTGTGAACCGTCATGAGATAGATCCTGATGGAGGATATGTTGTCAGTGTTAAGAACATGATTCGTGACATAAAGGTTGCCAAGCAATTAAACATCAATGCTATACGCACCAGCCACTATCCAAATGACCCACGCTGGTATGATTTGTGTGATGAATATGGTATTTATGTCATGGCTGAGGCAAATCTGGAAAGCCACGGAATGGGATTTGGTAAAGAGACTCTGGCTAAAAATGAGTTGTTCAACAAGACACACATTGAGCGTAACATGCACAATGTGAAGGTTCTCAAAAACCATCCTTGTATCATTATGTGGAGTCTTGGTAACGAAGCAGGTTATGGCAAGAACTTTGAGGATGCCTACGATTGGGTAAAGGCGTATGATAGTTCTCGTCCAGTACAATACGAAATGGCATGTTCAACAGGCAAGCATGATGAAACCCGTCCTGTTGAGTCATACGAGTTGGCTGGTCTGAAGGCTGGCAAGACTGACATTTTCTGTCCTATGTATGCTGATTACGACAGTTGTAGAGCATATCTGGAAAAGGACTATTGTGACAAACCACTTCTTCAGCAGGAGTATGCCCATGCCATGGGTAATTCTATGGGTGGATTCAAGCAGTATTGGGATTTGGTCCGTCAGTATCCTCAGTATCAGGGTGGTTTTATCTGGGATTTTGTTGATCAGGGTCTGCGCGACAAGAGCAAGATAACTGGTAATCAGATCTATGCCTATGGCGGTGATTATGGTCGTTTCCCTATGTCTGACGAGAACTTCAACAACAATGGCTTGGTTAGTCCGGACAGAAGACCAAATCCTCATGCTTACGAAGTGAAATACTTCCATCAGAACATCTGGAGCAAACTTGAGAACAAGGTCAAGGGTACTGTCTCTGTATTCAACGAGAACTTCTTTGTTCCATTGAATAACGTAAATCTCGTATATTCAATAGAGGTAGAGGGAAAAAGTATGGCAAACGGTTTAATCAACCTTGGCAAATACAATATTCTTCCTCAGACAAGCAAGACCATTGCAATTCCTGGATATGCAAAGATAGTTGCAGACAAGAAGTACAGAGGAAAGGAAAAGACACTGACTCTTTCGTACAAATTGAACAGTGATTCACTTCTTCTAAGTAAGGATGAAGAAATCGCCCACCAGCAGTTTGTGATTAGCGACTATAAGTTCCCTGTATTGAATTCCTCTGAAATAGCCAAAGTCAAGGCTGTAGATCATGCCAAGTATCTCGTTCTTTCTGCCAATGGTGTGGATGTTACCATCAGTAAGGCAACAGGACTTGTTTCTTATTTGGATGTTGACAAAACACCTATGCTTGTAAGAGGATTTGATTTGACTCCAGACTTCTGGAGAGCATGCACAGACAACGATTTTGGTTCACATATGCCTACATTAAGTGCAGCATGGAATAAGCCAAGTATGGAACTGAAGAATTTTACCCGTAAGGAGAATGGTTCTGTTGTTGCCGAGTTGTATCTCAAAGAAACAGAATCTACACTGACTCTTACCTATACATTGAATAATAATGGAGAACTGACTGTTGAACAAGATCTGAAGGTAAATCCTGATGCGGAGAACAAGCCAAATCTTCTGCGCTATGGAATGGAATTGCAGATGCCTAAGGAGTTTGATAGAGTTGAATTCTACGGAAAGGGTCCTAACGAGAATTATGCAGACCGTAACAATTCCGACAGATTGGGCATTTTTACCCAGTTGGTAAAGGATCAGTATTATCCATACGTCCGTCCACAGGAGTCTGGCAACAAGACGCAGGTAAGATATTGGAAGGTTCTGACAAAAGACAATAAAGGTCTGGAGTTTTTCTCCAATGAGCCAATGGAGTGTTCAAGTCTGAACTATCTGACTTCAGATCTTTACCGCGGACCGGTAAAGAACCAAGAACATTCTGGAGACCTTGTACCACGAGACTTTACCTCTGTACACATTAGTCAGAGACAGATGGGATTGGGATGTATCAATACATGGGGCGCATTACCTATTGAGAAATATATGCTTCCTTATCAGGACTATGCATTCAAATTCGTGATTCGTCCTGTAAGATAACCAAATAGTCCTCACTCTGAGAAATCAGAGTGAGAACGCAATCTATAACATCATTAAATATCAAATTTGAAAAAACGTGAATAGACTTAATGTCTGTCCACGTTTTTTTGGCGTTATCAAATAAATACCATATCTTTGCAAGCGCAAGAGTTGTTTGAACCATTATGCAAAGTAAAGCAGGCAGAAGTAGTCTGACTTTCGCTAAATCGTTACCATAAATAAAACAGTCGAAACAACTATGCTGATTATTAGACTGATACAACAAAAAAATGATTCCAAGAAAAGAAAGGGCTAAAAACAAGTCAGGAGACCAATGAATTTTATCATTAGTCTCCTGCCTAATTGAAAGCGAAGCGTAATTACTGATATTTAATGTCTTTCTATTTCTTCTGTTTATTACTGTTTTTTGAAGGTGATATTACTTAGCTACAGTTGTATCTGTTGTTGAATCAGCTGGAGTCTCTGCTGGAGTTGTCTTCTCTACTGTTGTGTCTGCTGGTTCTGCAGGAGCAACTGTGTCTACTGGAGCTACTGATGAAATACTTGCCATCTTGTTGTTGGCGAATACATTACTAACTGATACCATTACCATGGCAGCGATAGCTGCGAATACGAACTTTTTCATAATCTTTTTATTTTTTATTGTGAATATTATTTTTACTTTAATGAACCGTCTTACTTGCATTGTTGCTTGTTTGCGAGTTCACAATCTAATATCACAATCTGCGTGCCAAAAGATTCCTCCTTTTAGTAAATGATTGATAATCAGTTAATATGCATTTTTGTGCCAAATCTTAACTTTGTGGAAGTTGTGGAACAAGTGTGGAATTTTTCCCCAAAATATTGGGGAAAGTTCCTCAGATGCCGTACTTCTTCATCTTGTTATACAGCGTCTTTCTATCCACAGCAAGCAATTGTGCAGCTTTACTCTTGTTACCTCCTGCCGCTTTTAGTGCTGCTTCTATACGCTGCAGTTCTGTTTCCTCATCATGCAGGGTGGTAGGAGCTTGTGGTTGAATATGAGCCATACTCTGTTCCAGTTCTGTTACTCCAATATATCTGCCTGTGGCAAGAAGAGTGGCACGTTTCATCACATTGTTCAATTCGCGCAGGTTTCCTGGCCAGTTATAAGAGGCGATTCTCTCCTTCGCCTTACCATCGAGTCCTTCCACGTTTCTATTGAGTTCTTTGTTGGCATGTTTGATAAAGAGATCAGCAAAGAGGAAGAGATCGGCACCACGGTCTTTCAACTCCGGCATGTAGATGGTAAACTCGTTGATGCGGTGGTATAGGTCTTCGCGGAAGTTTCCCTCTGCTACACGCTGTGCCAGATTTTCGTTGGTGGCGCAAACCAGTCGGATGTCGATGTCGATTTCCTTGTTGCTGCCCAATGGACGAATTTTTCGCTCCTGAAGGGCACGAAGCAGTTGCACTTGCACTTCATAGTTCAGGTTCCCCATTTCGTCCAGGAAGAGTGTACCGCCATTTGCTATTTCGAAAGCTCCCTTTTTGTCTTGGTCTGCTCCCGTAAAGGCTCCCTTGCTGTGACCGAAGAATTCTGATGCTGCCACATCCTTAGGAATGGCTCCACAGTCGAGTGCAAAGAAAGGTTTCCCTGCCCGCTGGCTTAATTCATGAATGCGACGAGCCACATATTCCTTACCCGTTCCGCTTGCACCTAGAATGAGAACCGACATAGGAGTAGGAGCAACCAGAGATACAAAACTATAGAGTTTTCTTGAAGCCTCACTTTCACCTTCAAGATATTTAGGAACATCTACATTTCCTTTAGATTCCGTATTTCCTGATACTTTTTTATTATCTATTGGCTCCTGATTTCCTGTTGCCTCCCTCTGCTCTATATTTTTCTCTGATAGAGAGCTTGTATTGTGATTTTTTATGGCTTCCTTAATCTTTTCCAGGAGGATGTCCGGATGAAAAGGTTTGGCTACGTAATCTGTAGCACCCGACTTCATGGCGAGTACTACGTTCTGAATCTCTGCATAGCTGGTCATGACGATGAAAGGTACTTGCACGCCGTGCTTTCTCATCCATTGCAATAAGAAAATACCATCATGGTCTGGAAGACGAAGGTCGGATAGCACCAGATCAAATCCACTTTCCAACTTCTCCCACGCCTGTATAGCTGCTTTCACCGAAGTCGTTTTTTCAACTTCGAATCCTTTCTTCCTGAGCCATGTCTGAATCATGGTTCCAAATGCGATGTCGTCTTCAACTATTAGTATTTTTTCCATATCATTACAATCTTTCTGTCTCTTTGTCTTCTCAAGATAAAACAAATTCGTGCGCAAAGTTAGCATTATTATTTGGAATCAGCAAAGAAAAAGTCTTTAATTGTCAGTTTTTACAAAAGATTATAATAATAATGAAGGTCTCTACCCAAACATGAAGGATAGAGATCTTATATTATCAATTGATTTTTGATAGCTTTTTACTCTGGGAAATTGATGTTGTGACAATCTGGTAGCCTCTATCTTAACATTTGTTATTGAATTATGGGGCAAAGATATAAAATCTTTGTGAAACAAAAGTAAAGAAAAAGAAAAAGTTTTGTTTATCTCGTTAATTATTATTATCTTTGCATTCGTAATTGTAAAAACTAAACGAAAATGAAGATACATATCGAACAAGCAACCCCAGATAAAGCTTCGCATATAGCATCGCTCATTATGGAAGCGATGAATACGGAATGTTGTCAGAATTTTGCCGGACCTCGTCATACATTGGCTGATTTTCATCAGTTGATGGAACGTCTGGTAAAGATGGAGGATAGCCAGTATAGTTACCGAAATGTGTTGATGGCTATGACTGCTGATGGCGTGGTTGCTGGCATCTTGGTGGCTTATGATGGAGCTCAACTTAAGACTTTGCGCAAAAGATTTGTAGATGAGGCTCTTGATACCTTTGGAATTGATTATTCGGGTATGGATGCTGAGACTCAAGAAGGTGAATACTATCTCGACAGTTTGGCTGTTTCCAGTAGCTATAGAGGTAAGGGAATTGCAAAGCTTTTGTTGAATGCTGCCATACAACGTGGTAAGGAACTTGGTATTCCGAAGGTTGGATTATTGGTTGATAAAGGCAATCCAAGAGCTGAAAGCCTTTATACTCGTATGGGATTCCAATTCGTCAATTATACAACGTGGGGTGGACACGGAATGAAGCATTTGCAGATAAATGCTGAATAAGAAGTAAAAATTCTTGTTGATGATTACAGAATATAAGTGAATAGAGCATATAAAACAAAAAGCCCAGGATAGCATCACTGCTGCCTGGGCATTTTTTTAATCAACAAAAACTAATAAAATCTCTTTTAACCTATATTTTCTATAAAGTTACCTTTTCTGCTGCAAAGGTACAAAAGAAAATGGTAGGATGAATCAAAAACATATAGTTTTCTGCTATTTCTTCAGGACAATCGTTTGCACGATTATTTGTCTTCTACTTCCTGTAATTCGCTTTCCTCCATATCCTGATCTAGACGGTGGCGCCAAAGATACTTTCTTGTTTCATGCACAATAATTCCACTAAGACATAGTAAAGAGACGAGATTTGGAATAGCCATAAGAGCATTCATGCAATCAGCTATGTTCCATACCAGACCGAGACTGATGACACTTCCTGCAAATATACTGGCAATGTAGAGGATGCGATAGCAAAGCATCCATTTCTTTCCCTTCAGGTATTCTACGCAACGTTCGCCATAATAACTCCAACCTAGTGTAGTACTAAAAGCAAAGGTGGTCAGACCAAATGTTAGTAATGGAGCTCCAATATATGGTATTTTACTAAAAGCAGCTTTGGTAAGTGCTGCTCCATCATGATAGTCTATATCTGGATAGGCTATGATACTGCTGGTGATTACCAGTCCTGTTAGAGCGCAGATGATGACCGTATCCCAGAATGTTCCTGTTGATGAAACTAATGCCTGTCGAACGGGATTGCGGGTTTGAGCAGCTGCGGCAACAATTGGCGCAGAACCAAGTCCACTCTCATTAGAGAAAAGACCACGGGCAATACCATAACGGGCTGCAAGCATCAGTGTGCTACCTGCAAAACCACCACCAGCAGCTTTTGTTGTAAAAGCTGATTCGCAGATAATCTGTAGGGCAGGGAGAATGTAGGCATGATTTACAATGAGAATATAAATACAGCCCAATACATAGAATAGGGCCATGAAAGGTACAAGCATTCCACAAACCTTAGAGATTGTCTTTACACCACCAATGATTACGGCTGCTCCTAAAATGGTAACTATCGAGCCAGTAATGAAAGGAGAAATGCCATATTGATTCTCTACAAGGGTTGAGATGGCATTAGCTTGAACTGTGCTGCCAATACCAAAAGAAGCAAGGGCGGCAAAGGTTGCGAAGAGGATGGCAAGCCATTTCCAGCCCAATCCCTTTTCTAGAGCATACATCGGACCTCCCAGCATCTTTCCTCGTGTTGTCTTAACTCGATATTTTACGGCAAGAAGTCCCTCTGCATACTTGGTAGAAATACCGAAAACACCGGTGAGCCAGCACCAAAGGACAGCACCTGGTCCACCTAATGCTATGGCTGTAGCCACACCGATGATGTTACCCGTACCGATGGTAGCTGCCAAGGCAGTGGCTAGTGCTCCGAATTGAGAAACATCCCCCGTTGCCTTCTTGTCTTTCTTGACAGACAATTTGATAGCCTGGAATATCTTGCGCTGTGGAAAGCGCAGGCGGATGGTTAGAAAAATATGAGTTCCCAACAATAAAATAATCATAGGCCATCCCCAAAGGAATGAACTAAAGGCTGTGAAAAAATCATTGATAGCATCCATCTCTCTTATGTTTTAATTTAAAAATGATAATTAATAATTAGGCTTGCGCCCTGATAACTCTCTTGTCTTTTTATGAACGGAATATGTTTAGTTACTTCCGTTTTGGGAGACTGAAGGTAATTCTATCCTCAGTCTTCGAATTCTATTCTAACGTTAGTGAATCCCATTGTCTTGAACATGTCTTTGAATTGCTGCTTGGCATTTCTTCTTGCCGTCTGATAATTCACAGGTGTCAAGCAACGCTTTTTCATCATAACGTAAGCTCTGTCGTACATAGCCTGTCGGTCAGCGCCAGTCCATTTTCCTTCTTCAAAGAAACTTTTAGTCTTTGCCTCGTCTATGAAATTGTTGTCGAGGAGTCGTATTGGGGGAAGGGTGCAGACTATGGAATCTTTCTTTTCATCCGTCTGTATCCATCCTTCCTTTACGTCTTTCATGTCAATGCCGAGACGCAGGGTACCATAATAGATACGTACCAATTGATCGTCACCAAAGAAGCCATGTCGGGTTGTATCAACGAGTTCCTCATCGTTGATGGCAAGAAATTCCCATTGCCCGATAGCCTCAATACTTTCTACTTGGGTTGGTGAAAGGGTGGTCTTTTCTTCCGTTGCCACGTTCATTGTATTGTCTTTATTAAGCCAATAGAGTGCTCCACCTATTATTATAATAAGGAATAAAATGATAATGATTCCATATTTCTTCATATCTTAGTCCTCTTTATTTGATGCCTGGCTAGAGGCTGTTCTCTTTTCTATTGTTTTATTGTCATTCAATCCATTTGAAATGAATTCCTTCAAGTCGTGGATTGTGAATTTCTTACGGAAGCTAATCTTGATGTTTTCTTCCTTGAATCCCATGTCCTTGAGCATCGGAATCAGAGTATTTGCGGCACTGAGCCTAGCTTGTTCCATGAGGTCAAGATTCGGAATATCATTGATGATGCTTTGTCTGCCTTGCTGCTCTAGTTGGGTGAGTTCTGCATCACTGAAATTGCTGCGGGCAATGGAAACATATTGTTTTACCGCATTGTGGTCTATCTTACTGCTCGTGAGTGTCAGCTTTGGGTCTGGCAGAATAATTTCTATCTTGTCACCTTTGCGTAACACATTTTGATTGGAAAACCCTTGGAAGTCTACGGAAGCCTTGATGGTTGCATTCATAGGGATTGCAACTTTCCTGTTTGAACCAGGTACATGAATGTTGAAGTTCTTTCTGAAAAAAGAACCTTTCAGATTCAGTTGATCATCGTGGGTGATAATTTTGTGAACATGGGCTTCTGCCGTATATAGTCGGTTGCATTTTTGTATTTGCATCACCATCATTGGAATAGTGTCGATGACTTGCTCCTTTTCTTGCGTTTGCTCTTTCTGAAAGCAAGAAGAAAAGGTGAAAATGCAGGCAGTTATTATGAATAATAGAATCTTTTTCATACAAAATGTTTCTTTTTGTCTGCAAAGATACGACAAAATGTTTAATTCTCAAAATAAAAAGGGTAAATTTGCTTTAAAAAGGAGAAAAGAAGCATTTTTAAGAGAGAAAAAACATTTAATGAAGAAAAAATGCATTTTTTTTAGACTTGCATTAAACCTTTTCTTCGTGATGACGTCAAACTACTGATTAGAATTCATAAACTGAACTTTTATTATATCGTGTAAGATTCAATAGGAAATTTATTAGTTAGTATTTAGGTAGATTCGGAGCATCGGCTTGTGAAAGTCGATGCTTTTTTTCTTTTTTAACGGGTAACCCGTGTTTATTTCGTTTTTTTTTACTACTTTTGTAGCATTAAAATAAAAAAGCAATGAAACGAATCAATTACTTATTTTTCATGGCTCTGGCTATAGGTATAATGGCTTCGTGTGCTGAGAAAAAGAAAAGCAACATCATTATAGCTCCTAAACCTGTTGTCAAAGTTAAAAAGCAAACACTCAAGATGAGTGAGTATGAGCAGTCTAGAAGCATTGAATGGTTGGGCGCTACATACAAAGTGGTGGTAAAACGAGAACCAGATGACAGTTTGCCGCTCGTTAAGGTAGATGAAAATACTAAGTATCACGATAATAAGATTACTGTTCGGATTATAAGAAGCGACGGTTCTGAATTCTTCAAACGTAGTTTTACCAAAGCTGCCTTTGAAAAATACTTGGATTCTCATACCAAGGCCTCTGGTGGATTACTGGGTATTGTCTATGTAAAAACTGAAGGTAACAATCTTTGTTTTGCAGCCAGTGTTGGTTCACCTGATGTGATGAGTGATGAATATTTGCCTTTGGTGGTAAAAGTCTCTAAGATGGGGGAGGTGAGTATCAGTAAAGATCAATTACTGGATACTGAAGGAAATGACAGTTCTCCATCGGGCAATTCTTCTGTTGATGAAGACGATGATGAGGGTGTATAAATAAAGGAAGGACCTCTTGAAATACTCAGATTTCGAGAGGTCCTTTTTTTGTAATTCCTATGATTATTTGAAGAGTTTCTTATAATCTTTTTCGAAACTTTGAGGATGACGACCTATGAAGAGGATATTAAGCAGACAATTGGCTACTATTTCCACATCGTTAAGGTCGGCGCCTTTCCCTTTCTTTATTTCTTTGCCGAGACATACATCCCAAGTTGTTTGAAAACAGCTGTCGTTGGCTCCAACAAACATATCGCTAGAGTTTGGATCCTCCATCAGTTCGAAACGGATTACTTTCTTGGAACTGATAGGTTGAATGTCGCAAAGCATGTTGAATGCTTTTCCAAAGACGTCTCTATGCAACTGTGCGTTGGGAAACATCACGTTGACTGTTGGGAAAATCTCCTCAAATTCGTATGACTGTAATAATTGGTAGAGCTTCATTTTATTTACCTTATTATATAGTAATTGTTTTGAAAGACTCAATGTCTGTGTTTTTAGAATTTAGCCATTTTGATGGCATCAATAGCACATTCATCGCCCTTGTTGCCCAATTTGCCACCGCTACGGTCCTTTGCCTGTTGCAGGTCGTTTGTAGTCAAGAGTCCATAAATGACAGGAATCTCTTGTGTGGCATTGAGACGGGCAATACCATAGGTTACTCCCTCGCAGATATAATCGAAGTGAGGAGTTTCACCACGAATTACGCTTCCCAAGATAATAACAGCGTCATAGCCGCCATTAAGTACCATCTGATGTGCGCCATAGATGAGTTCGAAACTGCCAGGAACAGTCTTAACATGTATGTTCTCTGTTAAGGCTCCATGTTTTTCGAGCGTCTTGACAGCACCGTCCAGCAGGGCACCTGTTATTCCTGGGTTCCATTCAGCTACAACGATACCAAAGCACATGTTGCTGGCATCAGGTACTTTGCTAAGGTCATATTCTGATAAATTATGAAGAGCTGTTGCCATAATTATCTATTAAACTTGTTCTAAGATGTTACTCGTAAGATGTTATTAATTGGATGCGCGCTCAATGTACTTGTCAATCTCACCGCTCTGAACAAGCATAGAGTTAACATACTTCTTCTTGATATCCTGATAGATATTCAATGCATCCTGCTTCTTGTTCTGGCTCTCGAGAACTTCACCAGCCTTAATCAGGAATGCAGGAGAGAGACTGTTGTTAGTGTCGTCTTCTGCTTTGCTGTCAGCCATGGAAGCAGCCTTCTTGAATGCTTCGACAGCCTTGTCCAACTGGTTCAAGTGAGCGTAAACATCACCGAGCGCAGCTTCAGCTGCTGGGCTGATCATCTGGTCATCCTTTGAAGAGAATGCATCCAAACTCTTTTCTGCTTCTGCCCATTTGCCAAGGTTAGCATAGCAAAGACCTGCATAGAGGTTTGCCAAGTTACCAGCGTCAGTGCTGCTATATTCGTCTGCAATTTTCTTGAAGCCAACGTAACCAGCACCGTCTCCGTTAAGTGCTTGTTCGAACATCTCGTTGTTGAAGTAAGTCTGACCCTTGCCAAGCATTGTGCTAGCCTTGTCCTCACGTGGACCAGAGATCTGAGATACATAACCGAATACACCAGCAATGATAACTACAATAGCTACCACAGCGATAATAATAGCCTTCTTGTTCTTCATGAAGAAGGCCTCACGAATGTTGAGGCTCTCTATTTCCTGAGCCTGTACTTTGTTGTTTGCCATTTTGTATTTTTGTTTTTTATTATTCTAATATTGCTAAACTTCTGCAAAAATACGGAATTTTATTCAGATATTGAAATTTCTAGCCTACTTTTTTCGTTTTTTGGGCTTTTTCTGTTAACTTTGCACTCAATAATCAGTAAAGAGTCTATGATTTTAAAGAATATTTCCATTATTAACTATAAAAATATCAAGAGCGCCAATATTGAATTGTCGCCCAAAATTAACTGTCTTATCGGTCATAACGGCATGGGTAAGACCAACTTTTTGGATGCAATTTATTACCTCTCGTTTTGCAGAAGTGCCAATAATCCGATTGATTCGCAAATCATTTTGCACGATGAGGCCTTTTTTATGTTGGAAGGTAATTATGAGAATGATAATGGGGATTTGGAGAACATTTATTGCGGGATGAAGCGTGGAACCAAAAAACATTTTAAGCGTAATAAGAAAGAATATAAGCGCTTGTCTCAACATATTGGACTCATTCCGCTTGTCTTTGTTTCTCCTTCTGATGTTTCCCTCATTGAGGGTGGAAGTGATGAGCGTAGAAAACTGATGGATGTTGTTATCTCTCAGTATGATAATACATATATCGAGGCTCTTTCTAACTACAACAAAGCCTTGCAGCAGCGTAATGCTCTCTTGAAGATGGAGGCGGAACCGGATGTAACTCTTATGGAGCTTTGGGAACAGCAGATGGCTATGAATGGAGAACTGCTCTTTGCTAAGCGCCAGGCTTTTGTAAACGAATTAATACCTTTGTTTCAGCAGATTTATCAGCATATTTCCGGTGATAAGGAACGGGTAGGCCTGCATTATATTTCGCACTGTCAAAGGGGACCGTTATTGGAGGTTATCCAGCGTGATAGATTCAAGGATCGTGCCGTTGGTTATTCGCTTCATGGAGTTCATCGTGACGACTTGGAGTTTACGATTGGTGACTATCAGATGAAGCGTGAGGGAAGTCAGGGACAGAACAAGAGTTATGTCATTGCCTTGAAGTTGGCGCAGTTTAGTTTCTTGAAGCGAACCTGCTCTAATACCACTCCTTTACTCTTGTTGGATGATATTTTTGATAAGCTTGATGCTCAGCGGGTTGAAGCGATAGTTCAGTTAGTCTCGAATGATAATTTTGGACAGATCTTTATAACGGATACCAATCGTGATCATCTTGACCAAATCCTTCATCGTTTACGTGGCGACTATAAGATTTTCTCTGTCGAAAATGGAGAACTGCATGTAAGAGATTAGATACTGAATGTCAGGGTAGAGTTGACGATTTGTAGTACATTATTTATTGGGTATAATTATGTTTAGAAAAAAGGTTCGTTCTATAGCAGAACTTTTGCCGGAGTTTTTGAGAAACGAGGGATTGGAGACGCCTTTGCAGCAAAAGCGTCTCTTGGATAGTTGGGACACCGTTGTTGGTGCCTCTATTTCTGTTTATTGTGCTGATAAATTTATCAAGAATCAAACCCTTTATGTTAAGATTCTAAATCCTGCTCTCAGGGCAGATCTTACCATGCATCGTTCAATCTTGGTAAGAAGATTGAACGAGCAGGTAGGGGCATTGGTGATTTCAGATATCCGTTTCTATTGATAGAATTTGCCTCTTTTTCCAGAACTCTTTATATGATGCAATCCATTCTGATATCCGTTTCTTCTGTTGGGATGGTATCTGTCTTTTGAAAGTCGAAACAGATGCCTATCTTGAACAGGGTTGGTACTTTTTTCAGAAATCTGTCATAATATCCTTTTCCTCGTCCCAGACGGTTGCCTTTTTCATCAAAACTCATACCAGGAATGACACCGACGTCTATTTCCCCATATCTTTCTGGTGGAAAGAGCTTGCCGATAGGCTCCATAATATGAAAGGAACCTTCTGTGAGATCTTTTCTGCCAGAGTATTCTCTGATTTCCATATTTTCTGAATCCTTTACTACAGGTAAAAGAACAGTTTTCCCTAAAGCTGTCATCTCATCAATAAAGGTATGAGTGTTGACTTCATCAGGGAGAGAATAATACATTAAAATGATTTTAGCCTTGCGGAAAGATTCTTGACCTGCAAGTCGGGATAAGACAGAAAGCGACAGTTCCTCAAGTTGGCTTGAGGAATACTGTCGCTTTCTGTCTTTTATGATTTTTCTAAGTTCTTTCTTATTCATCTTATGCGTTTGCCATCATCATATTTCTGCAATGTAGTGAACTGTAATTGTATGGTATGCCAGACATTGCTACTTTCTGCTTCTTGCTTTTGAATTTGGCTGTTGGCTCAGGTTTCTTTGGGAACGCCTCGTGCTTTTCGAAGACTTCGAGGGTCTTCTTAATCACTGGGTCGTCCTGGTTGATATACTGAGTCCAGGCTTGTTCATCAAGCATGTTATAGATGATACGGCTGTCGATGACTCTATCCAGCAACTTATGTGACTTCTTGATAAGAAGGTTACGGCGCTTCAATCCATGCTTGTCTGCATAGTTGACAAACTGTTCCACCATGTTCTGACTGTCAAGATAATCGGCAAGTTCCATCATCTCCTTGAAGTTGTTCAACTTAGGACGATTATCATCAGTATAGGTAAATGCAAACTGTAGGATCAAGCCGCTCAAACTAGCCTCTTTGAAGTAGGAAGTCATACCGAGCGTATCTTCTGGAACAAAGATGTCTGGCGTGATACCACCTCCACCATAAACTACACGTCCAATGCCTGTGTGGTATGCAGGACCCGTATGCTTGATGCTGTCTTGTGAGAAAAATTCTCCATGCTGGTAGCGATCCAGAAGATCCTGTTCATAATCCTTGTCATCACCCATCGTATAAGGTTTTTGGATACATCTTCCAGAAGGAGTATAGTATCTGGCAATGGTGAGACGGATAAGGCTATGGTCTGGGAATTCTATTTGCTGTTGTACCAATCCCTTTCCGAATGAACGGCGACCGATGATGGTTGCACGGTCATTATCCTGCATGGCACCTGCAAAGATTTCAGCAGAAGAAGCCGAACCCTCATTGATGAGTACAACCATAGGTATCTTTTGATAAGAACCCTTGCCGTCGCTCAAATAATCTTGGCGAGGAGACTTTCGTCCTTGTGTATAGAGAATCAGTTTCTTTTCTGGTAAGAACTCGTTTGCCATATTTACTGCAGCTGTGAGATAGCCTCCAGAGTTGTCGCGTAAGTCAATGCAGAGATTAGAGAATCCCTGTTGAGACAGTTTGGCTAAGGCGATAAGCATCTCTGGATAAGTGTTCTCACCGAAGTTCTTGATGCGGATGTAGCCTGTATTGTCATTGAGCATGTAGGCTGCAGTTATACTCTTGGTTGGGATTTCTCCTCGTGTTACCGTGAAGCTCTGTACCTTGTTGCTGCCATAGCGGATTACGCCGATTTTTACTTTCGTGTCTTTAGGACCCTTTAAGCGGTGCATGGCTTCCTGATTGGTCACGATTTTGCCCACGAAAGGTTTCCCATCCACAGCAACAATCTTATCTCCTGCAAGAAGACCTGCTTTTTCGGCAGGACCGTTTTGGATTACATTTTGCACATGAATGGTGTCCTGGCGGATCACGAACTCAATACCTACACCCGAGAATGAACCTTTGAGGTCGTCATTAGCCTGAGCTGCATCTTTGGCACTGATGTAGACCGAGTGAGGATCCAGTTCCGCAAGAATTTGTGGAATGGCTTTATCTACTAGCGAATCTATGTTGACAGAATCCACATATTGGTCATCAATGAGATGGAGCAAGTTGTTTAAGCGGTTGCTTCCACTATTGATGACGTTGAGTCGGTTTCCGGCAAAATGATTCGAAAAGAATGTGCCGATGACAATGCCTAGCACTACGCAGAGTGCCATGATGAACGGCATAAACCTGTTGGTCTTATTCTTGTTCTTATTCATAACTTACTAATTTACATTATACTAACGTTATTCTAAACTGATATTTTCATCAGGATTCATATATTCTACTTTTACTCCGGCTCTTTCCAATAGTTCCACACCATCAGTAAGTCTGTATTTCTCGGCATATACAACTCGTTTGATGCCTGCTTGAATGATGAGCTTGGAGCATTCGATGCAAGGAGAAGCAGTGACATAAAGTGTGCTTCCCTCGCTGTTGTTGCTGCTGCGGGCCAACTTGGTTATGGCGTTGGCTTCTGCATGGAGGACATAGGGCTTGGTTACATTGTTATCCTCGCAGATATTTTCAAATCCGCTTGGTGTACCATTGTAACCATCGCTGATAATCATCTTGTCTTTTACTACTAAAGCACCTACCTGTCGGCGTTTGCAATAGCTGTTTTCTGCCCAGATGCGAGCCATGCGAAGGTATCGCAAATCAAGCTTTTTCTGTTTTAAAAGGTTGTCCCCCATTGATCTGTTATTTATATTGTGTCATTTATAATTACTTGCCTAAACTGTTAACTCTTCTTGATTTCGTTGCGTTCCAGTAGGGCGTCTATGGTTGGCTCTTGTCCACGGAATCGTTTATAGAGTGTCATCGGATGTTCGGTGCCTCCCTTTGAGAGTATGTTGTCACGGAAGCTCTGGGCGGTAGTTCGGTCGAAAATACCGTTTTTCTTGAATACGCTGAATGCATCAGCGTCCAGAACTTCAGCCCATTTGTAACTGTAGTAGCCGGCTGCGTAACCTCCTGCCATAATGTGCGAGAACTGTACGGTCATGCAAGTGTCAGGCAACTGTGGCAGAATCATGGCTTCTTTCCATGCTTCTTTCTCAAATGGGATGATGTCAGCTGTAAAGACATCCTTTTTGGTGTAATATGCCATATCCAGAAGTCCGAAACTTACTTGGCGCAGGCAGGCGTATGCTGCCATGAAGTTGCGGCTTTTTACGATACGTTCGATGAGCTCGTCCGGCAATGGTTCACCTGTTTCATAATGGAAAGCAAAGGTGCGCAGGAATTCCTTTTCTATGGCATAGTTCTCCATAAATTGGGATGGCAACTCTACGAAATCCCACCATACATTGGTACCCGAAAGACTTTCGAACCGGGTGTTGGCGAACATTCCGTGAAGGCTGTGACCAAACTCATGCAGGAAGGTCTCTACCTCTCCCAAGGTCAGGAGGGCAGGTTTTTCTTCTGTAGGCTTGGTGAAGTTCATCACTACGCTCACGTGTGGACGAATGTTGTTGCCTTTATGGTCTATCCATTGTCCTTGGAATTCTGTCATCCAGGCACCTCCCTGTTTGCCCTTGCGTGGGAAGAAGTCTGCATAGAACACAGCCAGATAACTGCCGTCTTTATCGAATACTTCGTATGCCTTCACGTCAGGATGGTATACTGGAATCTCTTTGTTTTCCTTGAAGGTAATACCATACAGTTTGTTGGCTAATCCGAAGACGCCCTTTATCACCTTGTCAAGTTGGAAGTATGGACGGAGCATCTCTGCATCCAGATTGTATTTTTCCATCTGGAGCTTGTGGGAATAGAATCCGAAGTCCCATGGCTCCATTTTGAAGTCTTCGCCTTCCAGCTTCTTGGCTAGGGCTTCTACTTCTTTCACTTCGTTTTCTGCTGTTGGCTTATAAGCCTCAATCAGATCATTGAGAAGTTTATAGACATTCTCTACATTACTTGCCATTCGATGACGTAATACATAGTCTGCATAGGTCTCGAAGCCAAGAAGTTGAGCGAGTTCTCTACGTAAATTGACCAATCGCTTGCAGATTTCAATGTTGTTCTGCTCGTTCTCATGGGTACAGACCGTATTGCGTGCCATATACATCTGTTTGCGGAGTTCACGCTGAGTAGAGTAGGTCATGAATGGAGAGTAACTTGGATAGTCGAGTGTGAAAATCCAGCCTTCTTCATTCTTCTCTTTGGCAGTATGAGCTGCTGCAGCCTTTGCTGTTTCTGGAAGTCCGTCAAGTTGAGTCTCGTCTGTGATATGGAGGGTAAATGCCTTGTCTTCCTTCAGGAGATTCTGTGAGAACTGGAGGGTGAGAATACTTGCTTCCTCTGTAAGTTTGCGAAGCTTGTCTTTTCCTTCCTCATCAAGAAGAGCACCACTACGTACAAAACCATCATAACTGGTTTCCAAAAGCATCTGTTCTTCTGGGGTTAACTCTCTGTTAGGGTGGTCATGAACATATTTAATACGCTCAAAGAGTTTCTTGTTGAGTGTAATGTCGTTGGCATGTTTGGTGAGGATAGGACTCATCTTTTGTGCCAGTTCCTCCATCTCGTCGCATGTCTCTGCACTCATCATGCATGAGAATACATTGGAAACACGACTTAAAAGGTCGTAATAATGTTCGCCTTTTTCTGTATCCACACGGGCGATAGTATTCTCGAATGTAGGCTCAGCCGGGTCGTTGATGACCTTGTTTGTCGCTTCTTTGTCACGGCGAATACCCTCCATGAAGGCAGGCTCGTAGTCTTCCAGCAGGATACGGTTGAAAGGCACAGTATCGTGCGGTGTGTGATAGGGAACAAAGAATGGATTCTCTCGATTCTCTGTATTTCTGATATGATTCTGATCTTTTATATCTTGCATGATAGTGATTTTTTATTTGTTTGCTTTACTCTATGACAGTTCTCTTTTTATTTATTCACAATCAGCTTTTCTAATTGTGGAATATAGATTCTTCCTCTTTCCAGATGCATGAGCTTTTGCTTCTGCAGTTCATTCAGCACGTTGGAGACATAGATTCTCTTGACATTCATTTCTGCGGCAAGTCTTTCCATCTTGATGTGGAATAATTTTTCGCCGGCAGGTTTGAGACATCGGCTTTCAAAGAACTGGATGATACGTTCTGAGAGCGTTTTGGGAGGAACCCGATACAGGCGCCGGTTGTTCTTTTGGGTTTGAGTAGAAATGAGATTGAACATGTTGATTCTGAAAATCTCGTATCTATCAGATAGTTTCTGCATCTCCTGCTTGCTGATACTCATCACGCTACATTCTTTCTTTGCGATATAGGTGTGAGTGAAGTATTGGTTATATCCGTAGATGCATTCCATTTGAAACGCTTCTGGGGCTTTGATGTCTTCTTCGATGCGGTAGCCATGATCGTCTGCCTCTGTGACAACGTTGAGTTCGCCGGTAAGAAGAAAGTACAGACGTTTGCAGGGCTCTCCTTCCTTGACGATGGTGAGTCCCTTTTCTGCCTTTTGGAAATCGAACTTTGTATGACCGGCTACTTCCAGCAAATCGTTACGGCTCATTCCCAGGAATAGAGGCAGATTTAAAAGATTGTCATATACTCTGTCTTCTTGCATTCTATTTCAATATTTTCTTCTTGAGCTCTGGCGAATACCATATCCTGTTATTTCCCTTTTCATCGGAATAGATGAGATAGGCGTCAAGTTCAGGATGTTTTTCCAGTACTTTCCTTGCTCCATCCAGTCCCATTACCATGAAGGATGTGGCATAGGCATCGGCTGTGGCACAATTCTTGGCTAGGACGGTGGCTGACAGAATATTGTGCTGCACGGGATAGCCTGTCTTCGGGTCTATTGTGTGAGCATATTTCTTGCCGTTCTTATAGTAGAAATTCCGATAGTTTCCACTTGTTGCCATTGCTATGTCTGTCACATTGATTACGTCTTGTAATTCCTGATTCGTATTGAGAGAATCGTCTGTTGGCTTGTTGATGCCTACCCGCCAAGGCACTTGCTTGTCGCTGTTTCCATTCACCACAATTTCGCCACCAATCTCTACCATAAAGTTTCGGATGCCTTTTTTCTTTAGAAACCTTGCGACGATATCGCTTCCGTATCCTTTGGCAATGGCTGAGCAGTCGAGCATGATATGAGGATTCTGTTTCTTGACGTGCTCTTCCTTTAATGTTACTTTCTGGAATCCGACGATAGCGCGAAGACTGTCTACTGTTTGTTGGGTAGGAGGGTTCCCGGTCTTGAATCCGAATCCCCAGGCATTTACCATGGGGGCTACAGTGATGTCAAATGCTCCTTCTGTTTCTTTGGATATTTTTTCTGCGAGTTGGAAAACCTCAGCAAACATGTTGTCTACCTTCACGTCTTCATTACGGTTGATACGCGAAATGATGGATGTCTTGTTGAATGGAGAAAGAGAATTGTCTACTTTCTGCAGTTCAGCCTCGATTTCTTTTTGGTAATTGACGTCACTTTGGTAAGTGATGTGATAGATAGTACCAAAGATGAAACCTTCATCCCTCTGGTAAGGAGTATTTTGCTGTTGGCGAATGACATAAATACTGCCAAAAATCAAGAGAAGCAGAAACGGTATCTGCCAAATGAGTCTTTTATTCTTCATTGTTTATATTTCAAATGTTACATTGAACGTACCGCCAAGTCGGGAACCACCTTGCTTGCCGAAGCCTGGTACATAATAGGTGTTGCCCATGTCGCCATCATTATGGGCAACACGACGCTTGTATCTGAAACTCCATCCCATGCGGATTGGTCCCCATATCTTTGCATCTATTCCTATTACACCTTCCAGCCAGTGATAGTTAGCGGATACGCCTTCTGCTCCGTAAGGTGCATCACCTCCCCAGACTGGATCTTTGATGGGTGGTGAAGAGATGTCGTATTTATAGTAGGTGAAACCGTAACGGAATCCACCAAACAGGCGGTAGTCATCGTGCTTGTTTTTGAGCAGGTTCCAGTCTACACCCAGACGGGCGTATGGTGCACTTGTCTTATAAGTAATCTGGGTACTCTCATCGAAGGCATCTGCTTTGCCGTAACCCAATTCAAAGATAGGGTAATACTTGTCTTTTAAGTTCACTCGCAGAGAAGCTTCATATTGTCCGTAATCACTTACCATCAATTGGGCTGGTCCTATTAAATCCACACTCACCGCCATTCCGTTAAACCATGGAATCGTATCTTTTTCTACCGTTGCTACTTTTTTTAGACGGTTTTGTGCGTTCGCCCATCCTCCACCTAAGAGTAGGAGAAGACTCAGGACGGTTACCGCTTTTTTAGTAACGGGTACCGAAATATATGTAGAAATGCGCTTTAGATGCATCATAATTAACCTCTTTATTGTTGATAACTATTGAGTCGATATAGTTGTGGGTTGTCTTCACTTCTGTTATTTTGTGGAAGTAGGCTGCACCGCAATCTACAGACTCGAAATGTGGATAGTCCTCTTTCTTGACGGTTACTGTATCTTTCCATACCTGATTGTCTGCATTCTGAATTTCAAAAAAGAACACATCCTCAGGCTGGTGGTAACTCATCGGAAGGATGAAGCTATCCACGTTCTCATCCTTATTGATAAGTACGCTGTCTTCTCCTTCCTGTTTGGTGGTCGAGATGGTTAAGGTGGCGTTGAGTGTCTTTACGTTGCCCATCAACTTATACTTAGTGTAAGTGGTGTTGTTGAGCGGGCAGTTGAGACTAGTGCAGCTAGCCACCATGAGTACCAGCATCAAGAAAACCAATGGTATTATTTTTTGCATCTTATTTCCTTTTCTATTTGATAATCGTTACGATTAGGGTTCTGACGACTGATAAGGTCACCCAGGAATCCGGCTAGGAAGAACTGACTGCCCAATACCATCGCAATGAGAGCGATGAAGAAGTATGGGGAATCGGTGATGAGGTGTCCGTAGATGCCACGATGTAAGTCTATGGCTTTATCGATGCCAAGTCCGATAAGCGAGAGAAAGGCAATGAAGAACACCACACTTCCTAAGAATCCAAAAACATGCATTGGCTTCTTGCCGAAGTTGCTCAGGAACCAGAGTGTCATCAGGTCCAGATAGCCGTTCACGAAACGGTTCCAGCCCATGAACTTGGAAGTACCAAACTTTCTTGCCTGATGGTGAACAGGTTTTTCGCCAATCTTTGCGAAGCCTGCATTCTTGGCAAGGTATGGAATGTAGCGATGCATCTCACCGTATACTTCGATGTTCTTTACTACGTCGCGGCGGTAAGCCTTGAGTCCGCAGTTAAAGTCATGCAGATTGTGGATGCCGCTCACCTTGCGGGCTGTGGCATTGAAAAGTTTGGTTGGAATCGTTTTGCTCAGAGGGTCTCCCTGCTTGCGGTTCTGCTTATAACCCGATACAAGATCGAAACCATCTTTCTTTATCATTTCGTAGAGACCTGGTATCTCGTCTGGTGAATCCTGCAAGTCGGCATCCATAGTGATGACTACATCACCTTGTGCCTCTTTGAATCCACAGTAGAGGGCAGGACTCTTTCCGTAGTTGCGGCGGAATTTGATTCCTTTTACCTGCTCGTTTTTCTCGGCAAGTTCTTCTATGACGTTCCATGAACGGTCGGTAGAACCGTCGTTCACAAAGATAACTTCGTAAGTGAAATCGTTGGCATCCATCACCCGTTTGATCCAGGCGAAGAGTTCTGGCAGCGACTCTTCCTCATTGAACAGAGGAACGATAACTGAAATATCCATTTTATCTGATGTTTTGAGAATTTATTTTTTATCTGAAACCTAATTGGCTATTTTCTTTTTGGCGAATATGGCAGCAAGTATCGGACTGAGTATTGCTCCAGCAACCAGGTCGGTAATCATAAACATGGATGCCCATGCTATTGGTTTCATCATAGAGATGGCATCGAAGAGAGCTTTTGTTTCCTCTGCAGTCAACTGATAAACCTGTGCTATCATCTGGTAGTTGGTTTGAAGCTGAGTCATAAACATGCCTGTATCCATGAATCGGAACCAGAGATACTGCACGATGGTGAGCAGTAGGGTAGCATAGAAGAATGTCTGGATGCAATAATATAATCCGTGTCTGAAAGAAATATGTCCCTCTCTTACGAAGTCACGGAAATACTTCAATCTCTTTGCTACCACGAATGGGGTAGAGATAATCAGAATGTTGGATATTAACCCCAGCATCTGGTACTTTGGTTCTACTGCCATCATGGTGCAGACGAAGCTGGCTATCCATACGATGCCAAGAATTGCTCCATCTTGTCGGGCAAACGCTTTGGTTTGTTTGATCTTACCCGTATCGATGATGTAGATCTTAACCTTTTGCGTCTGCTCGTCTGTCTTCTTCTCTTCTTGATTTTCGTTATTTTCTGTATTCATTGTTATAATGTATTTCTGCGAATGTAATATATCAATTTGCAAAAATACAACTTTTTTATTATATAAGGTGTAAAGGGTGAAAATATTTATATATAATTAAAGATAAAACGCCTTGAAAGATAGAAAAATATATGTTTCTGTTTGTTTTGTACACTTCAAAGCGTCGGGAAACTTTTGTTTCGGTTGTGCCAAACTTAGATAAAATAAAAAAGGAACCTTCTGAAAGAAGATTCCTTTTTGAGCCTCTTGTCGGATTCGAACCAACGACCCCGAGATTACAAATCACGTGCTCTGGCCAACTGAGCTAAAGAGGCGGGTGGACAAGCGATTCATATCGCACCGCTACAACCAAGTACCCTTGCTATGTTCCCATCCTGGGGGATTCCGAGGGAGCTGGTCGTATGAGACTTGTCCGTCTCATAAACTTGAAAGCGGTTATTGCTTTTAAGCGAGTGCAAAGGTACTGCTTTTTTCTTATCCTGCCAAATGTTTTGCAGAAAAAGTTTTGCTTGTTAACGTTTATTTAGAAAAAGGAGGCAAATCTTGCCTCCTTTTCCATACTTCACCTTATTATATTAAGAGGAAGAAGCATTCTTCACTTAAAAGTCTACCACCGTGATTCCTGCACCGCCAAACTGTACATGCTCATCTGCATAATGGGTCACATTAGGGACGCTGCTCAAATATTGGCGGATGAGTTGTCTGAGGATGCCGTTGCCCTTTCCATGAAGGATGCGGACACGTGGCATACCTACCAGGATGGCATCATCTATAAAATACTGTACAGCATTCAATGCTTCATCACCACGCATGCCTCTTACATCCAAATCCTGATGGAAGTTGGTCTTGTGGGCATCAATGGTTTTTCTGGTTTCCTTGCTGATACCGTAAGAGGCAAGGTTTTCCTTGCGTTCCTCGGTCTTGTCCACATTCTCTACTGTAGCCGTAGCATGCTCCAGTCTGTTCAGACGCATTTTGGTTCTCATACCTCCGAATACGGCAGTAGCGGTATCACCGTTGATGCTTTCCACTTTTCCGATAGTTGTCAATCCTTTGATACGAACCGTATCACCGGCTTTTATCTCCCGTTTGCTTTCAGCCTGAGCCTTGTGCTGTGCATTACGCAGGGCTGCCGCAGCCTTCTCCTGGGTCTCCTTCTTTTCAGCCTGTCGCTTGGCATGCCGCTCCTTGCGCTGCTGAATCTGGGCTATCTTGCGGGCTATCTTGTCATCCGATTCCTTGGTGTCAATCTCCTGAACCTCCTGTTTGAAGGCATCGAGTTCCTGACGGATGCGGCGGGTTTCCTCCTTCTCTGCCTGACTCTCTCGAATCTCTCTGATGGCATTCTCAATCTTCTTGTTACTTTCCTTCAGGAGTTCTGCAGCTTCTTCCTTGGCTTTCTTGAGAATAGCTTTTCTGCTTCGTTCGATATCCTCAATATCACTTTCATACTTGGAGATGGTTTTTTCCATATCCTTCTCTCGCTGGTGGATATTCTGGCGTTTGTTCTCCCAGTACCGCTTGTCGCGTACAATGTCCTGGAGGTATTTGTCGCTCTGGATATATTCAGAACCTACGATGTCTGAAGCTTCTTTGATAACCTCTTCTGGCAATCCGATCTTTCTTGCTATTTCGATGGCAAAAGAAGAGCCTGGACGGCCAATGGCTAACTGGAAGAGTGCTTTCATCTCATGACGGTCGTAGAGCATGGCACCATTAACCACACCTTCATGACTGTCTGCAAAATGTTTCAGGTTCTGATAGTGGGTCGTGATGACTCCATAAGCCTGTTGCTTGCAGAATTTATCGAGTACTGCCTCTGCGATGGCTCCTCCGATACCCGGTTCTGTACCGGTACCAAACTCATCTATCAATATGATGGTGTCGCTATTGGCGGCTTTCATCATATTTTTCATGTTCAGAAGGTGGGATGAATACGTACTGAGGTCGTTCTCCAGGCTCTGTTCGTCACCAATATCAATCATGATGTTTTTGAATACACCTGTCTTTGATCTCTCACTTACGGGGATACTCAGTCCGCATTGCAGCATATATTGGAGCAGTCCCACAGTCTTTAAGCATACGGATTTACCTCCGGCATTCGGACCGGAAATGATCAGGATACGCTTTTCCTTGGTCAGTGTGATGTCTAAAGGTACTACCTTTTCATTTTTCTTCTGTAATGACTGCTGGAGCAGAGGGTGGATAGCTCGGATCCAGTCTACGTGCGGATGGTCTTCTACCTCAGGCTCGATAGCTTTGAAGGTATCTGCCAGCTTTTGTTTCGCCTGAATCAGGTCGATGATGGCAAGGAAGCGGTAACTGTCAAGAATCTCTTTTGAGAAAGGACGAACCTTGTTGGTGAAATCGGTAAGGATGCGGATAATCTCCTTTCTTTCTTCACCTTCCAGTTCACGCACACGGTTGTTGGCTTCTACCACTTCGGTCGGTTCGATGAAGACGGTTTTACCCGTAGCACTCTCGTCGTGTACGATACCTTTGATCTTTCTTTTCAAGGTAGGGATAACCGGTATTACCAGTCTGCCGTCACGGAGGGTAGGAGTCACGTCTTTCTCAACAACACCTTCACTTTGGGCTGTTCGTAATATACTATATAATGTACGGGAGATACTACCTTCAGTCTTTGCCAGTTCTCTTCTGATCTGTAGGAGTTCCGGGGTCGCATTATCTCGTATCTTTCCAAATTTGTCAAGGATTTGGTCTATTCTCTGAATCAGCTGAGGAAAGGTCATCACGTTTTGTGACAGTCGGTGTAGGGCAGGGTAAGGGTATTTCTTTTCTCTGCGCCAGCCGTCTTCCGGTTCTGCGTGCCCGTCGTCTTCATCACTATGATTCAGAATCTTCACCATGCCTGCGATGGTTGCAAGCGAACGTCTCAAATCGAAAAGCTCGTCTTCTTCCAAGTGGGTGTTTTCTACTCGGATGCGGAGGATACTTTCTCTGACGTCATAGAAATACTGCAGGGGAAAGTCTTCTACTTCCTCCATCAGTCTGCGGAACTCACGCACCTGCATGAGCCATTCGTTTACTTCTTCAGCTTCATCGCTGAATGCCATCTTGTCCACTTGTTCTTTACCAAGTGGAGAGAGGCATCTTTCGCGTAACATCTTGCGGATTTCGTTGAATCCTATCTTGTTTTCAAAATTATCTGGATAAATCATGGGTGCAAAAGTACAATTATTTTGGCTAACTACCAAATATTTGAACCATTAAGTGTGTTCTTTGCCTTTGAAGGTGTAAGCCTTTTTTGGATGTTGTTCAGATAATCGGGCCAATCGTATTTGTGCCGCTCGTTCCATACTGCCCCCAGGAATGCCGCTCCACCAAAGTTCCAGGCTCTCAATTGCGGGATAAACTCGGGGATGACTCCTCCTAATGCTATAACTTTTTCGTTGATGATGCCATTGTAGGCTGCGTCTTCCAGATCCTTGTTGGTAAAGGAGTGGCGGTAGTCTTTCTTCGAGATGCTGTCAAAGATTGGACTTAGGAACACATAGTCGTAGATAGACTTGGATGCAGGAGCGTTTCCTTCGGGATCTTCCTTGTTGGGTATGTTTAGTGCAGCCGTTACTTCCTGGAAGTTATGGCATGAACGGGAAATGTGTCCTTTATAATCTTTGGGAATCCCGGAATTGCGCTTGTTGAGATGAATTCCATGAAGATGATATTTCTCGCAGAGTTCAAAATGTTCATGTATGACTATCTGCGGATACCATTTGGCATCGATCTGCTGTATCAGATTCTCATAATCCTCCAGGCTGGCTTCGGGTTTACGGAGATGTAGAAGATCGATACCGCTTTCAAATAACTGTTCTATGTAGCCTGCTTCGTTTCTGATGAATTCAGGCAAGGTGATAACTATCCATTTCATGTCATTTGCTTTTTATCTATTTGGTAGAAAGTGTCTTGGGTTCGTAGAAATGGTTTACCGGACCGTTTCCATCTCCTATTTTTACGTCTTTTCCGGCGAGAATGGCTCCAGACAGGTAAGTCTTAGCCATGGCAATGGCGGTATTCATGTCCATTTCCTTTGTCAGATAAGATGTGATGGCAGATGACAGGGTGCAGCCGGTACCGTGGGTATTGCGGGTGTTGATGCTGAGACCCCGATAGCTGGTGATGAGTTTTCCTTCTTCGAAGAGATAGTCTATCTTTTCTTTTCCGTCGAAGTGACCACCTTTGATAAGTACGAATTTGCATCCCAGTTTGCTGATGGCTGAGGCTGCGGTCTTGATGTCTTCTGCATTCTGGATTTTCATTTCTGCCAGAATCTCTGCTTCGGGAATGTTGGGTGTCAGTAATGTGGCAAGAGGCAGAAGCTCTGAGATGAAGATATCCAGGGCATCCTCCTGCATGAGTCGGCATCCGCTGGTAGATACCATTACCGGGTCAATAACGAGATGCTGGTATTTTCCCTGATACTTCTTGAGGGTATTGGCAATGGCTTTGATGGTGTCACGGTCATTGACCATTCCTATCTTGATGGCATCCGGTTGGATGTCGTCCATCACGGCTTCTATCTGTCCTTTCACGATTTCCGGCTCTACGTTCTGTATGCCATATACACCCTTGGTGTTCTGTACGGTGATGGCTGTAATGGCAGAAGCTGCGTATACGCCTAAGGCTGACATGGTCTTGATGTCTGCCTGGATGCCAGCTCCTCCACAACTGTCAGAACCGGCTATTGTTAATGCTGTGTAGTATTTCATTTCTTACTTCTGTTGGTTGAATATAAAAAAACTTGGTACACTCTTGCTTGACAGGAGTGTACCAAGTGGCTAATTATTGTATTTTGTCAATGCTTCCTTTACCATTTTGCCCCATGGCTTGATAAGGTCTGGAGTCCAGTTGCCTGTAGCCTTGGCACGAGGTAGGAGCATGGAGCAGGTTTCGTCTTTGTCGCTTACCGACCAGTTTACCCAACTCACCTTGTTCTTCTCCATGACATCGAGCCATTTCTGGTATTCCTCTGGAGCCAGAGGACCGTTGCCGGATGCTTCCATCCCGGCGCATTCTGATACGAATACAGGAAGTCCGCTCTTTACGGCTGCTTCTAGCTTGTCGCGCAGATAGTCCTTGTGTGTTGCTGCATAGAAATGCAGGGTATACATCACATTGCTTACACCGTCGATAGGACTTTTAGCAACAAGATCGATGTCCTGATCCCAATGTGGGCAACCCATCAGTATGATGTTGTCTGGATCATATTTCCTGATTTCGGTAATGATGGTCTTGGCGTAGACCTTCAGGTCTTCCCATTTGTCCTCTACGGGTTCGTTGTAGAGTTCATAGAGTACGTTTGGATACTTACCGTATTTCTGTGCCATCTTGCCGAAGAAGGCTTTGGCTTCCTCTGTGTGCATTTTGTGTGCGTGCCAGTCGATGATTACGTATGTGCCGTTCTTGATGGCGGCATCTACTACCTGTGTGATGCATTTCATGGCAAAGTCAGGGTTCTCCAGATAGTTGTCTTCTATCTGAATGCCCATCGCTGCACGGATGATATTGGCATGCCAGTCAGTGGTGAGCCATTTTACGGCTTGCTTGTTGTAGAATCGGGGCCAGATGTTGTGCCATCCCAGGCTCACGCCTCTCAATACTACAGGGTTTCCACTCTGGTCGCATAGTTGCGCTCCCTTTACTTGCAGTTGTCCCCATTGTTTTACTGGACTGACTGCATACAATTGTGCCATACAGAAGATGGCAACAATAATGGTCATTAGTTTTTTCATTATGTTCTATTATTGTTAAAAATATACTGTCGTTTCTTGCGACATAAAATCGTTGCAAATGTACGATTTATATTTGAAATAACCAAATATTTTTGCGATAAAGTTTCATGTCAGCTTCTTGCCTTGCCTCGAAAACTGTTTTTTACCAATGCCGACTCGCAGTTTTCGCAGAGGGCTTCGGTTGCCGTATGGTGCTTGAACCCCTCTGTCATAGCTTGGGCTCTTTCTGAAGAAAGAATCTCTTCCAGGGATTGATGCAGGAGATTTCCCAGTGCAACATCTCCGTTATGGTCCAGACAGCAAGGCACCAGGGTGCCGTCTGCAAGTACGCCAATCTGTTTGATTAAAGCCTTGCAGAAAACTTCCCGTTTCTTTTCTTCTTCGTTCTTGCTGTTCCTGATATCGTTTTCGAAGTTGGGCCATTCGAATTTTCTGTCGAATTCCAGATAAAGGTTGTCGCAGAGGCGGTAACCGTCTGGGCGTTCCTTCCAGGGTTTAGGAGCATATTTTTCGATGAGTCTCATTATTTCTTCGTTTTCCTTGTCTCTTCCGCCCTGGTTCCAAAGTCTTAGTACGATGCAGGTTCCCTTTGCAGCAGCTTGTGTAGAGAAGGTCATCACCTCGTCCATATAGCTGGACAGTTCCCCCTTGGCGTTGCTTTCGTGCGAATGTAGCGAGAGTTGTATTTTGTGGGGAAGTGTATCGAGAAGTTCCATGGCACGATGCAGCAGGGTTCCGTTCGATGTCAGTACAGTCTTGAATCCCTTTTCTCTTGCCGTCGTGATAAACTGTGGCAGGAGAGGGTGGAGCAGTGGTTCTCCCATCAGGTGGAAATAAAGGAAGCATACCTTGCCTTTGAGCTTGTCTGTGAGCTGGTTGAATTCCTCTGCGGTCAACTGTCTCTTTTCCCTGCTATGTTTAGGGCAGAAGTGGCAGTTGAGATTGCATGTATTGGTTATTTCTATGTAACAGCGATCTATCATTATTTCTTTTTATATGGTATTCTGTATTGTATAGCTAAATACTAAAAAAGCCTTCTGAAATTTCTTTCAGAAGGCTCTTGCGGAGAGAGAGGGATTCGAACCCCCGGTACCTCTCGGTACGACGGTTTTCAAGACCGTTGTAATCGACCACTCTACCATCTCTCCAAATTCGGTCGGATGACTATAGCTTGGTTTTCTTAAGCGGGTGCAAAGGTACGATATTTTTTTGATTCCACCAAATATTTCGGCAACTTTTTTTGATTCTTACTGCTAAAAGTGAAAAGTAAGGGAGAATGATAAGGGGATATAGAAAAGAAAAAGCCTTCTGAAATTTCTTTCAGAAGGCTCTTGCGGAGAGAGAGGGATTCGAACCCCCGGTACCTCTCGGTACGACGGTTTTCAAGACCGTTGTAATCGACCACTCTA
>NZ_JBQKLN010000032.1:0-44385 GCF_052116205.1 Prevotella sp. Sow4_E9_plate
AAGCAATCGGTGTTTGTTGTCTGTACTTAGGACGAATATCCTTTTCGTTTATTGAAGCTTAGTAAACCTGACTTGTCAATTGCTTGACGGTTCGTTTCTTTTTACCCAGTCTCTTCATACTCCCTATTATAATTAAGGTGTAATCCAAAACCGCTTCTTGTACTACTTGTCTGTTTATGTAAAATCTTTCAAAGAACTCTTTCTTTAATGCTTGAGATATTGTATTTCTCAAAAGCGAGTGCAAAAGTACGAACATTTTCCGAAACCACCAAATATTTCCAAGAAAAAGTTTAGAAATTAACAGTATTTTAACACTTCCACTGTGTTTATCGTATTTTTTCTGATATTTCACTTTATTATATACATGCAGGCAATGCGCATGCGTGCGGGCGCACACTCATTGTCAGTATTCATCAAATGATACTTAAAAAATGACATTTCCTTGGTGATTACATATATTATTAGTAATTTTGCCGTGTCAAAATATAATGGAAGAACAGTACATATAAAAAATACAATTCAGAATATGAAGATAATAGTATCGGAAGAAATAGAATCAGTATGCCCTACCTTTGTAGGGGCATGCGTGGAAGCTAGAGTAGAAAATACTCCATACAGCAAAGAACTATGGGATGAAATCAATTCACTAGGTGAGAAATACAAAGAAACGCTCACCACAGAGTCTCTGAAAGAGATAAGCGGAATTGCAGCAACCCGAAAAGTTTATCGTGCTTGTGGCAAAGACCCATCCCGTTACCGTCCGGCTTCAGAAGCCCTTATCCGAAGAATGCTGCAGGGCAAGGAACTCTATCAAAGAGATACGCTGGTGGATTTGGTCAACTTGGCGAGTATCGCATACGGTTATAGCATCGGTGGTTTCGATGCCGACAAGTTTGAAGGAGATACGCTGACACTAGGTGTCGGGAAGGCAGACGAACCTTACGAAGGTATCGGCAGGGGTATGATCAATATCGAAGGTCTTCCTGTTTATCGGGACAAGATTGGTGGCGTAGGAACTCCTACCAGCGACAACGAACGCACAAAGATGACTATTGACACGACCCATCTGGTGGTTCTCATCAACGGATATGATGGAGATGAGCAACACGTGCGCGAGAATGCCGAGTTCATTCTGGACCTTCTGAAGAAATACTGTAAAAGCCACGAAGGGAGCTATTTTATTTACCAATAGAATAAAATCTCTCAGTAGCAGAGAAAATTACGTCGGGACGTTTCAATCTGCGCCCTTCCATGGCAAAACATTGCCCTTACTGGAGCAATATTTTGCCATGGAAAGGCACTTTTCGTTACATCGGGATACATTATATTCAATAACTACAAGGAAGAAGAAAGATACGGAAGAATTCCTCTAACACTCTTCACTCTTCACATTTTACTCTTAAGCACCTGTAAACCAGGCGATTCAATGGGTGAAGAGTAGGACTGTCTCTTCACCACTCTTCACCCACTCTTCACCCCGATGGATTTTCATACAGCTTAGCCGTGAGAATATCCTGAGCTTCTATAAAAACTGGAATAAGGCTTAAGTAAACTTTAATAGAGCCATAAGTAAAGTTTATCTAAGGCTCAAAACAAGTCCAAAGATAACTTATTCTAAAAACAAAAGAAACTTAAAACAAACCTAATAGAAGCTTAAAACAAAACACTAGAAAGGCTTAGAGTGAGCAATGATAGAAGCCAAAGGACAAGCCATGATAGAAGCCGCTTACTTTTAAAAGGTGAAGAGTGGTGAAGAGACAGCCCCACTCTTCACCTACCGATTTTCCTGATTTATAGCGACTTAAGAACTAAATGTGAAGAGTGAAGAGTATTTTTGAATTTTATTTTTTTTCAAATAGTAAAACAGGACAGCGGACAGCTATCCCCATACAACCGCAAAAAGGGGACCGGCCACCGCCAGTCCCCAAAGACGAGAGAGATATAAGTGTTGACTTGGTCAACAACGAGGCAAATCACTTTGCCTTATATCCTATAATTTACTTTATAGAATCATTCTATAAACACTATATATCATTCATTATTCACTTTAACCTTAGTCAGTAACTCCATCACGAAGTCCAGGATTCTGTCCTGCTTCAGGAAGAGAACCACCAGTATTATTAACGATACCCTTATTGTTATCAGTCTCAGACTGTGGGAATCTCATGTTCAACCATGGATCATCTGCGCTAATATTGAACTGGAATGCATCAGAAAGGTTAGACTCCTTGTCAGCATGGAACCGAACAATGTTCTTACCCAAACGTCTAGCATCAGCAACGAAGAAGCCCTCGCCCCAAAGCTCGACACGACGCTGGAACCAGATTTCGTCAGCCAAAGAACGGCCGCTGGCAGATACGCTGTAAGAAGGATCACGGTAAGTCTTGACAAAGTCCTCAAGAACCTGCTTAGCCTTAGCCTCATTACCACTCTTCGCAAGACCTTCAGCCTGGATGAGAATCATCTCTTCTACACGCATCAATGGCCAGTCGTTATTGTTCAAAGTACTGCCTATACCAGACTTCATACCAAACTTGATATTGGTATAAGCTGGGAATCCGACCTTGCTACCATCATCCAAAATCAATGATGCGATCTCATCACCTTTGGCACCACCCCAAGTAAGGTTAGCCCAGTTAGGAGAATGAAGGTTCTCATCAAGCCACCAGCCTTTACGAACATCGGTAGCTGGAATCTTATCATACAACAAATTGTTGATACACATATTAACACCACAGGCAGCAGCATAACCATCACCACTGAACGAGCTAGCCCAAGAAGCTGATGTTGCATAACCAGAACTAGAAACCTGAGCATCTGTAATATCAATGCCCCAAATCCAGTTGCCAGCCTCGATATCGTCGAAACCAGGAACACTTACATCAGCGATAGAAGCAGGAGTGAATCCCTGCATTGCCTTTTCTGCATCCTCGGCTGCCTTTGCGTATTCGCCCATTGCCAGATAGGCGCGGGCACGAAGACCGTAAGCCACCTGCTGGTTAACCTGAGCCTTATCTGTACGCTGATATCCAGCCAAGTTGTCAATAGCTATATTCAAGTCAGAGATTATCTGATCATAAACCTCAGCTACAGTAGCACGAGGGTTATTGGTAGCATCGCCGTCAGCCTTAATCATAGGTACGCAAGGCTGATCCTTGCAGGAAGCATAGTTGCCCTGGAAGTATGGAGCCAACGACATATAATCGAAAGCACGAATGGCATAAGCCTGAGCAGCCTTATACTTAGCAACATCCTCGGCAGTTGCCATATCTACAGAATTGATAATCTCATTAGCTACACCTATCTGACGATAAGGCATTGTATATCGCATATATGGATTGGCATAGTTTGGATTACGGGTTGAGTATGCACAGGCTGCAGAGAACCAGTTGTAACCATTGTTGGCAGATGTAGCATCAGCACCCTCCAAATCCAGAGAAATGGCAGCAGAGATAAAACCGAAATCGTCAGCACGGGCACTACGAGAACCATATACAGCATACGGAGCACCCATCATGGTGTACATACCAGAAAGCGTTGCATCCATACGAGAAGGTACCGCATCCTGAGATTCCTGCTTCTGGTCAGCCAGCAGATTACCTCCTTCTGGATATTGCTCGTCGATATCAGAACATGATGCTAATGTCAAGGCACCCAACAATAAAAGTGAAATCTTATCTAGTTTCATATTCAAAATCTTTTAAATTTGTTAGAATGTAAGTGAAATACCTGCTGTGACAGAACGCAATGAAGCATAACTACCACTTGACAAACCAGAACCATAGGTCATAGAACCCAAACCGTAGTTGTATCTTGGATCCAAGCCCTTACGCTTTGTCAGCACGAAGAGATTCTCGCCTGCAACATATATTCTAAGGTTGTTTAATGCGAGAGGACGAATCAATGACTTAGGGAATGTATAACCCAATGTCAAGTTGTTCAAACTCAAATAATTTGAACTGGTCAGGAAACGGTCCTGTGATGTCTGAGAGTCGAAACCTGCATCATCACCAGCAGCATTACTCAAACGAGGAATGTTAGAATTCTTATTATCCTCGCTCCAGGCATTCAACAAATCCTTATGCATTGCACTACCGGCAGAATAACCATTGTGCATCAAGCTCTGGTACATACCATCATAGATTTTACCACCCAACTGATAAGAGAACTGAGCAGACAGGTCGAAACCATAAGCAGAAAGGCTGGTACCGAAACCACCCACTACAGTAGGCAATGTTGTACCCAAATCATAAGATGTAGCCTCAGTAATATCTGTTGTAAGTTCCTGAGTTGTAACACCCTTATCATCAGTAACATCCTTATACCACTGTGCTTCACCAGTCTCATGGTTTACACCAGCATACTTCTTCATATAAGCCTCGTATACAGAACCACCTACCTTCAGGATCTGATAGCTATATTTCAAACCACCTTCATCGATAGAAGGGTCAAGTTCAGTAATCTCATTATGGTTGAATGTAGCATTGAAGTTCAAATCCCACTGAATATCATTGGTCTTGATAGGTGTACCCTGCAATGAGAACTCGAAACCACGGTTTACCACAGAACCAATATTAGTATAGTAAGAAGATACTGAAATACCTGAAGACAGTGGAAGAGTCTTAGCCAACAACAAGTCCTTTGTCTTCTGATGATAATACTCGATAGTACCACTCAAACGATTCTTGAAGAAGCCGAAATCAACACCAAGGTTCCAGTCGTCATGGGTTTCCCAAGTCAGTTTATCATTACCCTTCTGAGACATGGTGATAGAATACTGCTTGGTGGATTCGTTATACGATGTAGTATATCGATCAGCCCAATAGTAATAACTACCCAAGTTATCATTACCGACAGAACCGTAGCTTACCTTCAATTTCAAGAGGTCAATCCACTTTGCATCCTTCAGGAAGTTCTCCTTGTTCATCTGCCAAGCCACACCAATACTACCGAATGTACCCCAACGGTTACCTGGAGCGAAAGCAGAAGAAGCATCACGACGAAGAGAAGCATTCAAGAAATACTTATCATTGTAATCATACATCAAACGACCGAAGAAACCTTCTGTCATATAGTTGTCTGTGTAGGAAGAAACACTCTTCTGGCTTGTACCACATGCATTATCCAACTCACCGATAAATGGATCATAGAGGTGGTCATTGTATCCATAGAGATACTGGTACTTATATTTATACTGCTCATAACCAACCAGAATATTGAAATGATGAACCTCAGCCAAAGTCTTGTCATAGTTGGCAGTAAAACGCTGGTTATTGGTGAAGGTACGAGTTGCATTTACTGCAGTTCCACCATCAGTACTTAAGCTGGCACCGAACTGGCTATACAAACCATTCCAACGCATATTGTCAACAAAGACATTCAAGTTAGCATCCAATACCAATCCCTCAATAGGAGTAATCTGAGCATCCCACTGTCCCTGGAAGATATCCTTGAAAGTCTTACTTCTGTTGTATTCGTTATCACGAACAGCATTACCAATCACAGAAGGACGAACGAAATTTGTCTGGTTAGAATCATACACCTTACGTCCAGACTCCATCTTGATAGAACCATCAGCATTACGTACGTAAAGCGGATAGATAGGACCCATAGAGTTGGTTACATAGAACAAGTTACCAGAACTTGCCCATGAAGAATCATCATAGGAAGGAGACTCAGAATCAGTATGAGTATAGCTCAAACCGGTAGAAAGTTTCAACCACTTCTTTGCCTGATAGTCTACAGTTGCACGAGCAGTATAACGCTTCAACTCAGAGTTGTCAACGATACCGCCATCCTGCAAGTAACCACCACTGGCGAAATAATTCATCTTACCAGATGAACCAGTTACGTGAGCATTATATTCCTGGCGGAAAGAGTTGTGATAAGTCTCATCATACCAGTTATCAGGAGTATAGTAATAAGTACCGTCGCTGTAACCCAAGGTAGCATTAGGATTAATCTTGAAATCACGACCAATCAACTGCTCGCCGGCAGGTATGGTGTAAACCTGATAACCCAGACCCTTATTGCTAGTATTGTACAAGTTCTTGCAAGCGTAAGCATAAGCCTCATCAGCAGTCTTGCCATGATAATACTGAGAATTATACATAGCCTTGAAATGAGTCTCATAATACTGAGCAGGGTCAGAGATTACGTCGTACTGAGGAATCAAGCGAGAGTTAGAACCCCACTTAGCATCGAAAGTAACACGGGCATCCTGGCCATCACGTGCTTTCTTGGTAGTGATAATGATAACACCATTAGCACCACGGGCACCATAGATGGCACTTGCAGAAGCATCCTTCTGAACAGAAATGCTCTCGATATCAGCAGGGTTGATGTTAGAAATACCAGCTTCGTAAGGAGCACCATCCACAATATAGAGAGGTGCAGAGCTGGCACTGACAGAGCCAATACCACGAATACGGATTACAGGGCTGCTACCTGGTTCACCACAAGAAGATGTAGCCTGAATACCAGCAACCTTACCCACCAAGGCACTTGTTGCAGTAGAAGTAACGTGAGCAGAAATCTCATCAGATTTGATTTCAGCAGCAGAACCGGTAAAAGCTGATTTCTTGGTCTTACCATAAGCGATGACCAAGACATCATCCAAAGCCTGATTGTCCGGATCCAAGATAACCTTCATATTCTTGGCTATCTTCATCTTTTTTGGCAACATACCCAAGTATGTTACCTCTACAGTTGAATTTGCAGGCACATTCAAGGTAAAGTTACCATCAATATCAGTAACAGTACCTGTATTGGTACCAACTACCTTGATGGAAGCACCAACAACTGGAGAACCATCGTCTGCAGAAGTTACCTTACCTGTAACAGCAGTCTGCGCGAGAGCCATTCCTGTTGAAAGAACAAGCCCTCCCATTAACATGGTTAGTCTTTTTGTCATAATTTCTCTCTCTAAAAATTAAACAACTTACAATTATCGGATGCAAAGATACACTCTTTTTATAAAATAAACAAATTTTTAGCTAACAAAATGCAAGTCAAAGTGCACTTTTCCCTACTTTTTACATATTTTCTGCATATTTCCCAACTTTTAGATAGATTTTTATGACTAAAGACAACAAAATGTTAGTTTTCAGCAATAACACCATACTTGATGAGGGCATTCTTCACTCCATCTTCATCCACATGGGTGGTAATGAAATCGGCTACCTGCTTCAGATCTTCGCCGGCATTGCCCATTGCCACACCCACTCCAGCTTCCTTGATGATGGAGATGTCGTTGCCGCCATCACCGAAAGCCATGGTTTCTTCAATGTTCAAACCCAGATAATCAGCCATGGCATGAAGTCCCTTTCCCTTGTCGGCTCCACGCGCCGTGATGTCAGTAAAGGCAGGATGCCATCTGCCGGAAGTGCAGTTTTCGAGCGTAGGCATCAGGAGCGCTTCCTGCTCTACGGTACAGAAAGGAGTGACCTGCAGAATTGGCTCTTCGCCCAAATCGTTTACATCCGTAATGAAGATACTGCTATCCACTCCCAGTCCCTTGCAGAAAATCTCATAAACCTCGTCGGTATAATGATGGATGGCAAAACGGCTCTCGCTTACCACGATGGCAGGATAGTTGTCTCTATCAGCAGCATCGATGATCTTCTTCACATCCGAAGGAAGGATGGCATGCTGACTCACCACCGTATCCTGGACAAAACAGCGGGCACCATTGGTTGTGATGTAACCGTCGATGAGATGCTCTATCTGACCAAGATTATTGATAATCTGCTTTGGGCGACCTGTAGAAATATAAATCTCTACCCCATTCTTCTTTGCCTGTTCCAAGGCATCTACCGTGCTTTGCGGAATCCTGTGGGTTTTGAAACTCACCAAAGTGCCATCAATATCGAAGAACAAAGCCTTCACCTTTTTATTCTCTTTCTTATCCATATATCATACAATAATTTTCCTTTTATTATAATAATGCTATATATATAATAAGGTGTAATCATAAAAAAACACTTATTATCGGGTACAAAATTACAAAAAAACGGATAATTCACAAAAAATATAAAGAATTATTTGATTTTACTTGCAATCATCAAATAAAAAATGTAAATTTGCAATGACTTCCATGCACAGGAAAAATTCTTGATTCATGCAAAAGGAAGAAAGCTAACTAACAAGAAAACTATGAAGAAGGAATGCTACAAATTATTGGCAGCAATCATTTTGATGCTAGTAGCGACGTTCACTTCATGCGAAAAGTTTTCTCTCGATGAATCGGGCCAAAGCTCAACACATGACGCAAACGCCAACGTAACGGTGCGCATACACCAAGTTCAGAACCGCACTATCGGAAAAGTTACCAAGGCAACAACTTCGGGAACAGCTCTCCAGGATGTATGTTCCAGAGTTTCCTTTGTGGTCTTTGATGGCGAAGAGAAAATAGAGACCATCAACCAAACCAGCGATGACGCGAATTTCGGCATTGCCAGTTTCAGTCTGGATGAAGGCGAATACAGACTCGTTGTCATTGCCCATAGCGGCAAGGGCAACTGCACGATGAGTGTGCCCGAAAAGGTAAAATTCACGAGCAACAAGCTTACCGACACCTTTTATTATTATGGCAGATTGAGCATCAAGAGCGATAAGGTAGAGGCAGATGTGAAGCTGCAGCGAGCCGTAGCAGCCTTCAAGCTTCATATTACTGACGAAACGATTCCGGAAGAAGTCAGGAGCATCAAGTTCTACTATACCGGAGGAAGCAGTACGCTGGATGCAACCACGGGATATGGCTGTGTAAACAGTCGGCAGACGGAAATCTTCAATTTCACAGACAACAACAGAGACTTCACCGTATATACTTTCCCGCACGAAGAGAACAAGGCTATCAAGATGACCATCAGCATCTTAGATGCCGATGCCCATGCCATCAAAACCTTTACCAAGTCTGATTTAAAGATGAAAAGAAACGAAATCATCAAGACAGACATTTCGCTTACGAAATCATCAGGCGGAAGTTTAGATGAAGACGATGACAGAAATGTAGGCTTAACGGTTGATGCCGACTGGGGTGAAGAAACCGTTGTACGTTTCTGAGAAAAGGGAAAAAGTAACATGCATCATAGTAGGAAAACTATGATGTATGTTCCATTTTTCCACAATATAAGATTTTTTTTATTTCTTAAAGATTTCATAAATAAATTTTCTTTGATATTTAAGAATAATTCGATAATTTTGCATCCGATATTATATAATATTATATAAGGATGAAAAAAATAATAACTATTTTCATGATGATGGGAGCATTGATTCCTGCCGGGGCACAAGCGCAAGCGTTAAGTCTCGACAGTTGCCGTGCTATGGCTCTGCGCAACAACAAGCAGATCAATGCCTCGAAGCTCAAGAAAGACGTGGCGTATAACCTGAAGAAATCGGCACGCACGAAATACTTGCCTAAGGTGGACGCCTTGGGTGGATATGAATGGTTCAGCAAAGAGATTTCCCTGCTGAACAGTGATCAGAAAGCAGCATTCAGCAATTTGGGTTCCACTCTAGCTGGTGGAATCTCAGGGAATGCCAGCAATCTGATGGGACAGTTGGTTGGTCAGGGCATCTTGACGCCAGAACAGGCACAGAAGATAGGAGACTTGCTTTCTGATAAATTGGCTTCTGTCCAGCAGCAGGGCAATGCTATCGGACAAAATGTAGTGGATGCTTTCAAAACTGACACCCGAAACATGTGGGCAGGAAGCGTGATGGTAAGACAGCCTATCTATATGGGCGGTGCTATTATTGCAGCCAACAAGATTGCCGACATCGGAGAAGAAATAGCTGAGAACGATCTGGATCATCAGACCCAGCAGACTCTCTACGCCATCGACCAGGCTTACTGGCTGGCAGTTTCGCTCAAACAGAAGCATAAGCTAGCCACCAGTTACCGCGACCTGGTACAGAAGCTCAATGATGATGTTCACAAGATGATCAAGCAGGGTGTTGCGACGAAGGCTGACGGCTTGAAGGTAGACGTAAAGGTGAACGAGGCAGAGATGAAGATGACTCAGGCAGAAGACGGACTGGCTCTTTCCAAGATGCTGCTCTGCCAGCTCTGCGGAATCCCGATGAATCAGGAAATCACACTTGCTGATGAAGATAAGGAGACCTTGGCTCTTTCAGGAACACCTGTCGACACAGAACAGCAAAGAGTAGCAGCTGCCGACTCAGCGATGAATACCCGTCCGGAATTGAGAATGCTCCAGAATGCACTCGATATTTCCAAGCAGGCTACCAATCTGGTGAGAGCCATCTACATGCCACATGTAGCTCTGACCGGTGGCTACACCATTTCAAATCCTAATGTTTTCAATGGATTCCAGAAGAAATTCACAGGAGTATGGAACGTAGGAATCATCGTCCAGGTGCCAGTATGGAACTGGTTTGACTGCGCCTATAAGGTGAGAGCATCTAAGGCAACCACCAATATCGCCCAGATGAACCTGGATGATACGCGCGAGAAGATTCACCTTCAGATTGCGCAGAGCCAGTTCAAGGTGAAGGAAGCTCAGAAGAAGCTCAATATGGCGATGAGAAACATTGCCAGCGCTGAGGAAAACCTCAGATGCGCCAACCTCGGATTCAAGGAAGGCGTAATGGAGGTTACCGATGTGATGGCTGCACAGACTGCCTGGCAACAGGCTCAGAGCCAGAAGATTGACGCCGAAATCGACGTGAAGCTGACACAGGTTGGGCTCAACAAGGCGCTCGGTATCCTGCAATAACGGCACCGGGGGCAGAAATCCTGGGGGCGGAAATCCTGGGGGCGGAAATCCGATGGAATCGGATTTAACGGTGACTAGAGGGGGGATTTTTTCCTCAGTTTCATCTTTATAAAAGAAGTTTTTTAAAATTCAAATTCAGATAAAAATGTCTAAGAAATCACAGCATAACAACATATTACTCGCTGTCATCGGATTTACGGCGGTAGTTATCCTAGTGGGTGTCATCGGTTTCTTTACCTTGGAACAGAAGGACGACACCATCCAGGGCGAGGTAGAAGTTTCAGAATACAGAGTATCCTGCAAGTTGCCTGGCCGTATAGTAGAATTGAGAGTGAAGGAGGGCGACTATGTTCACGTAGGCGATACTCTCGCCATCCTCGAAGTTCCTGAGATGAAATCACAGGAGCAGATGCTTCAGGCAACCAATGCTGCGGCAGAAGCCATGAAGGATTTGACCGATGCCGGTGCACGCAAGGAGCAAATTCAGGGTGCTTATCAGCTGGTTCAGCAGGCAGAAGCTGCTGCAACCATCGCCAAGAAGACTTACGACCGCATGCAGAACCTCTACAACGAGGGCGTCATCAGCGGTCAGAAGCGCGATGAGGCTTTCGCAGCCTACAAGGCAACAGAGGCTCAGGTGGCTGCAGCCAAGAGCCAGTATGAAATGGCCAAGAACGGAGCACGTGAGCAGGAGAAGCGCATGGCTGCCAACAACACCCAGGCTTCCAAGAGCGCCGTGGATGTAGTGAAGAATCTCCTGAAGGAGACGGTTCAGATTGCCCAGTGCGAAGGCGAGGTAAGCAATGTCTATCCAAAGGTAGGCGAGCTGGTGGGTCTTGGTTCTCCTATCATGAGCATCTCTATCATGAGCGATATGTGGGGAACCTTCAATGTCCGCGAAGACCATCTCCAGGGCTTGAACAAGGGTGATGAATTTACCGCTTTCGTCCCAGCCTTCAACAAGGATATCAAGATGAAGGTTTATTACCTGAAGGACCAGGGTTCATACGCAACCTGGAAGGCAACCAAGGACAATGGCGATTACGACCGCAAGACTTTCGAGGTAAAGGCCCGTCCTATCACCAAGCTCGAAGGATTGCGCCCGGGAATGTCACTCATCATTAAATAACTTCTATGTTCAAGAGATTATATCATATTGCCCTCAGAGAATGCGGCATCATGTGGAAGAATCCTATCTATCTCTTCTGCATGGTCATCTTCCCCATCGTGGTGGTGATTTTCTTCACTACCCTGATGCAGGGAGGTGTGCCTACCGACATGCCTGTGGGCATTGTTGACCAGGACAAATCTCATACCTCCCGCCAGCTGGTGCATAAGCTCGACGCTTTCCAGACCACCAAGGTGGTGGCTCACTATGAGAACATAGCTGAGGCAAGACATGCTATCCAGAAGAACGAAATCTATGCCTTCCTGGTGATTCCTAACGGAACGGAGGCAGGATTGATGGCTCAGAAACAGCCTAAGATTTCCTTCTACTACAGCAGCGTGTCGCTGGCGGCAGGCTCCCTGCTCTTCCGCGACTTGAAGACCATTTCTACCCTGGGAGGAGCAGCGGCAGGAATGGCGAAGCTGTCGGCACTGGGAAAGACGAATGATGAAATCATGACCTTTCTGCAGCCTATTGCTGTAGATTTGCACATGATAGGCAATCCATATGCCAACTACAACTACTATCTCTCCACGGTGATGGTGCCGGGACTCATCATGCTGTTCATCTTCCTGATCACACCTTATTCTATAGGAACGGAGTTGAAATTCAACCGGGCAAAAGACTGGATGCGAATGGCGAACAACAATCCTTATCTCGCCATCGCCGGCAAGATGCTTCCTCAGACGCTCATCTTCCTGAGCATCTTCCTGCTGTTCGAGTTCTATATCTATCATGTACTGGATTTCCCTCATCCGGGCGGTGCGCTGCCTATCATCCTGCTGGGCATTCTGAGCGTATTATCCTGCCAGTGCTTTGGCATTTTTGCCTTCGGACTGATGCCTTCGCTCCGTATGTCGATGAGTATCTGTTCGTTGTGGGGCGTGGTTAGTTTCTCCATCTGCGGAGCCACTTATCCGCTCTTCGCCATGGATTCGCCTATCCAGGCCATCGGACAGCTCTTCCCTATGCGCCATTACTACATGATTTACCAGATGAACATCTTCAATGGTTTCCCGATGAGCGATGCAGTATTGCACTGGGGTGCGATGGTGCTCTTCTGTGCCCTGCCAATGCTCACTATCTGGAACATCAAGAAGGCAATGCTGGTTTACAAGTACCTGCCGTAGGAAAGTGAAGAGTGAAGAACGAAGAATTCAACAGCTTTACGAATCATAAAGTTCAATGTTCAAAGTTAAAGAGTTCAATGTTAAAAAGTAGTTTACTATATAAGATTATCAATGGTATCTGGGACATGTGCTTCATCTGGAAGACGGAAATGCGCAATGTGTTCCGTGACGAGGGTGTGCTCATCTTCTGTATCCTGGTGCCGCTGGGCTATCCGCTGCTCTACTCGTGGATTTACAACAACGAGGTGGTGAGAGAGGTGGATACGGCGATTGTCGACCTCAGCCACAGCCATACTTCCCGCGAGTTTATCCGCGATTACGATGCCTCTCCTGATGCCAAGGCAACGTATTACTGCAACAGTCTTGATGAGGCGAAGCAGCTGGTACAGAAGCAGGCTGTGCATGGAATCATCTATATTCCTTCCGATTTCGACACCAAGCTGAATCGTGGCGAACAGGCGCATGTGGGCGTTTATTGCGATATGAGTCTGATGCTTACCTATAAGGCAATTTATCAGACGGCGCAGGGCGTGGCAAGCCATATCAATTCGGGCATTCAGATTTCTAAAGGTGGCGGATTCACGAATAGAGACGATGAGATTACCACCGAGCCGCTGGCTTTCGATGAGGTTCCGATTTTCAACACAACCGGGGGATACGGAAATGCGATTCTTCCGGGTGTTCTGGTGCTGATTCTGCAGCAAACCATGCTGTTGGGCATCGGAATGGCGGCAGGAACATCAAGAGAAACGAACAGAAATCGCGAACTGATACCGGTAAGCAAGCATTATGGCGGTATTTTCCGCATCGTTTTCGGTAAGGCGATGGTTTATTTCATGGTTTATGCCGTGATGGGAATGTATCTTACGCTGGTAGTTCCGAAACTGTTCGGATTTGTCAGCATGGTAACGTGGACCACCATTCTTGGTTTCCTCTTGCCTTATATCCTATCGTGCATTTTCTTCGGTTTTATGCTGTCATGTCTGGTAAAATATCGTGAAAACGTGATGCTTCTGGTGGTATTTACCTCCGTTCCATTGCTTTTTATGACGGGAATTTCATGGCCACAGAGCAATATTCCGGGCTTTTGGCAAGGATTTTCGTGGGTTTTCCCATCCACTTTCGGCATCCGGGGATTCCTCAGAATCAGCAGTATGGGAGCATCTCTTGCTGATATTCTTCCGGAATTCAGGGCGCTCTGGATACAGACGGGCGTCTATTTCCTGGCTACCTGCCTGGTTTTCAGGCAGCAACTGCGTTCTGCAAGACTCAAGGCAAATCTTACAGCTGAAGTAGCAGAAGAAGAGGATGAGGCGGAAGAAATCGTTAATAATGTACAATGAATAATGTATAATTCATAATTTCGGGGTGACCATGCAAAAAACAGCTGTTAACTGTTAACCTGTTAACTCCTGAGAAAAAAGGGGGTGTCAAAAGCGCACCCCCGCCAGGCGTCCCGGCGGATTTGAAATCCGCCGTAAAAAAAGTTCGACCTATTAAAACCGGGGATTTACAATCCCCCAACATAAGGTAAAGCATACTCCTTTGCTGCGGATTGCAAATCCGCAGAGCCTAAATAGGTTAGGACATTTTTTAATGCCGGATTGCAAATCCGGCAGGACGCCAGGGGTGACCATGCAAAAAACAGCTGTTAACTGTTAACCTGTTAACTCCTCTGATAAAAATAAAGCTAGGACTGCTTGAGGGCAATCCTAGCTTTTTATTTTATACCCTTATCAAATAGGATATTTACTACTTGTGTGTACTTACAATCTTGGTTGGAGCCTTCTCGGCATTTCTGCGGTTCACCACTGTCACGATGCTCTGGGCAAGGCTCAGGAAAGCCTGACCGGTGATGGAATCAACCTTGGTTGCAGCAGGAGCACCATCATCTCCACCCTCGCAGATGCTCTGGACGATAGGAATCTGGGCAAGCAATGGCACGTTCATCTCCTTGGCAAGATTCTTGCAGCCCTCCTTACCAAAGATATAATACTTATTCTCAGGCAACTCAGCAGGAGTAAAGTAAGCCATGTTCTCGATAAGACCGAGGATTGGCACGTTCACCTTGTCATTCTGATACATGTCAATACCCTTACGGGCATCAGCCAGAGCCACCTGCTGAGGAGTACTTACGATAACCGCACCCGTGATGGCAAGCGTCTGGAGCAGAGTAAGATGAATATCGCTTGTGCCAGGAGGAGTATCAAGGATGAAGTAATCCAACTCGCCCCAGTCAGCATCAGCAATCAACTGCTTCAAGGCAGAGCAAGCCATACCGCCACGCCACAAAGTAGCCGTGGTAGGACTTACGAAGAAACCGATACTCAGGAGCTTAACGCCATATTTCTCGATAGGTTCGATGAGGTCTCTTCCGTCCTTGTGAACAGAATAAGGACGCTCCTCCTCAACACCGAACATCTTAGGCATGGAAGGACCGAAGATATCAGTATCGAGCAAACCCACCTTATAGCCCAGCTTAGCCAGGGCAATGGCGAGATTGGCAGAAACGGTACTCTTGCCTACTCCACCCTTACCGGAGCTTACAGCGATGACGTTCTTCACCTGTGGCAGCATCTTGCCCACCTCAGGACGAGGAGCCGACTTGAATTCAGTAACTATCTCAACCTCAACCTCCTTGGAGATATGATAATGGATGGCAGCCTCAGCCGCCTTCACGGTACTCTTCAGGAAAGGATCAGTATCACGAGGGAAGAGCAAGACCACCTTCACCTTCATACCATTGATGCTAGGCGTATCAGCCAGCATCTCGCTCTCGATGAGGTTCTTCTTCGTACCCGGGTAGATGACCGTAGCAAGAGCCTCTTCTATTAATTTCGGATATAATGTCATAATTCTTCTGTTTATTTGTGCAAAAGTAACAATAAATAATGTAATAAGCAAATAAAAACTAAATAATTTCAGATATTAAACACTTTTATGTATCTTTGCAGATTAGAGAAATGTGGAGATTTCACACTTATCCACGACCAACCCGTTTAAAACGCAAAGAAATGAACTATAAAAAGATTATTATAGGTGCTGCATTGACCTTGGCCTGCTTCTCTTGCCTTCCTGTCAATGCCCTAACCTCAAACAGAAGCAAGAAAACAGAAGCACAGACCGTTGCCCCAAAGGTTTACTGGACCGACAGCAACGGCAGAGTGACCTACTCCATCAACGCCACAAAGGCACCCGTGGTGAAAATAGCGCTCAGAGAGTTTGCCAACGACATGAAAGCGATTACCGGCTTAGAAGCTAGGGAGAAATCGAATGCTCCGATACAGATTTATCAGCTCGATTTACTTTCGAACAAGGAATTTTCAGCTGTTGAAAAACTCAAGATTCCGCTGCATCAGTTCATAACCGCCAAGGACGCCTTCTACATCGGAGTGAGGAAGAACCGCCTCATCGTGGTAGGAAGCAACGCCCGAGGCACCGCCTACGCCATCATGCAGCTGTCTCAGCTGGCTGGCGTCACTCCCTTCATGGCGTGGCACGACCTTCAGCCTCAGCCACACAGCTCCATCTCTACCCCTTCCAAGCAGGAATGGCTGGAGATTCCGAGAATAGAATTCAGAGGACTGGCGCTCAACGGAAGCCAATGGATGAACCCGAAGAACTATAGCCGCATCGCACGACTGATGCTGAGACTGAAATGCAACACCCTCTGGAAGGTAGACGGAAAGCACGATGCTGCCTATAATAAAGCCGTCGTAGACAGCTTTGACATCTGTCTGGCGGACAACTACAAGGTGACGGAACTGACGGGCAAAAAGCACAAGAAGAAGCGCAGAAAGACCATCGAGAACGTGAAGATGGTTTGCGACAACAGCCAGATGGAGATGGGACAAACGGCTCCGGGACTGCTGCTCGAAATGCTGAACAACAGGGATTACCTGGAGACCAAGAACGGTCATCGCAACAAATCGCACCGCTCTACAGTCCACAACGACGAGGATTGCGCCTGGATAGCCAACATATCCAATCCGCTGACAGCATCGCTGCAACTGTCGATGATGATGGATCTGGCATGGGATAAAAACGCGCTGACAAAGGATTGCAAGAGCTATCTGGACAATTGGCTCAGCAACCTTTTTGGAGCCGCTACAGGCAAGAAAATCGCGCCTCTGATGGAAGAATACTATCGCCTTACCAGCATCCGCCAGCCGGCTTATATGATCATGCCTTACGGCGATACAGAATTCCATTCGGGAGAGTTCGGCAATGAGCTGGAGCGCCATCTCTACTATTTCGAACAGCTGAAGGCGAAGGCTGTAGCCATCGAGCGTACCCTGCCAGCCGGTCAGAAAGACGGTTTCTTCGAGATTGTGAAGTATCCTATCTTCTCTGCAGCCCTTATCGCCGAGAAGGAATTAGAGGCGCAGGAAGCCCGCCAAATCGCCCGTCCGGGACTTTTCTACAAGGACGATGAAGCGAAGACAGCAGCAGCCGTCAGCCTCAACGCCTACAATACGCTGAAGCAGCTCAATGCCTATTACGCCAGGATTGGCAAGGGGAAATGGGCGAACTTCATCGACAACAAAGCCTCAGAGATGCAGGCTCCGCAGCTGCCGGGCACGCTCAGAGCCAACGAAATCAAATCGCTGATGGCAGATGCCTTCAACCGGAATACCGATTTCCTCGCGCTCTCTACCTACACCAACGACATCATCGCCAAGAATGCCTATGAGTGGCAAAAGGGCTATAACGCCCCTCAGAGCCAGGGAAAGGACGCTGAGCGCATCAAGTTGATTCCGCTCCTGGGACACAGCAACAAGGCCGTTAAACTGCCTAAGGGAGCCACGCTCAACTATACTTTCTATTGCAGAAAGAGCGGGGATGCGAGATTTACGCTGGCTGTAATACCAAGTTATCTGGAAAATGTGAAGAACATGAGGGTAAGCGTGAGCATAGATCGTGCCGAGCCGGTAGTGTGCCAGATGAAGGAAATTTTCAATTCAAAGGAATGGAAATTCGATCATTGGAGGGGTCAATCCCTCAAGAATTTCTATGTTACGCTGTCTAGCGGCAACCACACCATCGAAATCAAGGCATTGGATGATAACGTGATTATCGACCAGTGGGTAGTGGATTTTGATGTGGATAGAGAATATTATGTATTCCCAGTATCGAGATAAATACAAGCCTCTGCTTCAAAGCAGGGGCTTCTTTTATGGTCTAGGCTTGCCACAAATGATGACCAGGGCTTGCCATAAATGATGGCTAAGGCTCTACATAAGAGACGGTTAAACAGCGCTTCCGTTCCTGCTTACCAAGCAATAATAAAGGCAAAAATACATTAAATACACTAACTCATAGTTTCTTCCCTCCCATCTCTATGAGTTGACCATCAGGAAGCATAGAGTAAGCACGAAAGAGGGGCAGGGTTAACAGGGTTAACAGTTAACACCCCAAAAATGCATACCCCCACCCCTACACATATAAAAATAAGTATATATATATTTATTATTATATAAGGTACGCGAGGGGGAGGTAGGAAAAAACAGCTGTTAACTGTTAACTCTGTTAACCACCTCTCTTGCCTTAAAAAGAAAAAGCCTCTCAGCAAGGGGGAATGCTGAAAGGCTATGGTATTTTATTCGAGATACTTCTCAACAAATTCCTCAGGAGTCAAAACTTCCGGTCTTTGTCCTAATACGTTTTTATAATCTTTGATGTTGATAGTCAACAGAACATCACAATCATTCTGCAAGGCACAATGATACTGAAAACTATCCTCTATGTCGGTAAAGCGCTCGTCATTGATAGCTTCCAGAATTGTATTTTGAGAACAATCTATAACCTCAGCCAAATCGATCAAGCCATTAAGTCCAAATCTAACTTTTTCATTTAACTCCGGCTGATGAATATTTCTTTTCTTAAAGACACGAGTCAATAAATACGCAATAGTGTACATACCGCCAACAGAAACAGCAGCAGTGAATTTACCTTTTTTGATAGCCTCAAAAATAGTAAATGTTAGAGTTTCCTGCTTACGATGAGCCACAAACTCCATGAATATATTTGTATCTAAAAAAACTTTCATGAGCTATATTCCGTATTTATCCTCTAAATATTCATCCAACAATTCTTCGTCCGAAGCATCTGTCTGGGCGAATCCACGCAAAGCCTCAAAAGCGTAATGCTGTTTTTCAGCCTTAGCCTTTGCCTTAGGCTTAGCTTTAGCCACTAATTTCTTAGCATACTCTGTCAGCTCCTGCTTCAATGTATCCAACTGATAAGACTGAGGTACATCCAATGATATGTTGATAGTTGTCTGCATAATCTTTCCTTTCTTTTAAGAAGTTATATTTTCTGTGGGCAAAGATACGATATTTTTATGAAACTCCAAGGGAAAAAGCTAAAAAAAGCACTCCAAGAAGCGAAAACTCCTCAAAGTGCTCTGAACGAAATATTATCTCTTATTGGTTTTTACTCAATAACTACGGTTGTCCAACCGTGCTTGTCCTCGATGGTACCATACTGGATTCCACGGAGGGTATCATAGAGGTGCTTAGAGATAGGACCTGGCTTCTCACCGAAGTTGTAGCGCTTGCCAGTATCCAAGTCGTCAATGTAGCTGATAGGACTGATTACGGCAGCTGTACCGCATGCACCAGCCTCCTCGAATGTATCCAGCTCATCCTCAGGTATCTGACGGCGCTCTACCTTCATACCGAGATCCTCAGCCAGCTGCATCAAGCTCTTGTTGGTGATAGATGGGAGGATAGAGGTACTCTTAGGAGTAACGTATGTATTGTTCTTGATACCGAAGAAGTTGGCAGCACCACACTCATCCATGTATTTCTTCTCCTTGGCGTCGAGATAGAACTCGCAGGCATAACCCTTCTCGTGAGCAATATTGTTGGCTCTGAGGGAAGCAGCATAGTTTCCACCCACCTTATAGATACCTGTTCCGAGAGGAGCAGAGCGGTCGAAATCGCGGATGATGACGTATGGGTTGGTAGAGAATCCACCCTTGAAGTATGGACCCACTGGAGTTACGAAGATGAGGAAGCAATACTCCTTAGAAGGATGCACGCCCACCTGAGCACTTGTACCGATGAGCAGCGGACGGATATAGAGCGTAGCACCGCTCTCATAGGTAGGAATCCACTCCTGGTTGAGGCGGACCACCTTTTTCACCATTTCCTCGAACATTTCTGTAGGCACCTCTGGCATCAGAATGCCACGACATGTGCTCTGCAAGCGCTTAGCGTTCTCGTCCATGCGGAACACGCGCACCTTGCCGTCTGGGCAACGATAAGCCTTCAAGCCCTCGAAAGCCTCCTGACCATAGTGCAAGCAGGTTGCAGCCATGTGCAATTTCAAATACTCATCAGAGCAAACTTCTATTTCGCCCCATTTGCCGTCGCGATAGTAACAGCGAACATTGTAGTCAGTCTGGCGATAACCAAATGACAAATTAGACCAATCTAAGTCTTTCATAACATCTATATTTTTAATGTTCTACTAATATTTTGAATGCAAAAGTACAAAATATTCTATTAATCTGCAACTATTTTGCAATCTTTTTAGTGAAAACGTTATCATTTTATTCATTTCTGCCATATTAAGGCATAATTTTACCAAATTTATGGGCTATTTTATTCTTGCGCCGGTCCTTTTAGCGGATTACAAATCCGCAATAGTTACCTGTACGGCGGCGGATTGCAAATCCGCCGAAACAAGCGGGGGCTTCAATCCTCCGTAGGCGTTCCTGCGGATTTGAAATCCGCCGAAACTGGTGAGAGGGGGAATTAATCTTCGCTAAGGAGCTTCTTGATTTCCTCATCGGTCTTGGTGAGTTTGTCCTTGCAGAGTTTCACCAGGGTCTTGGCACGCTTCAACTGCTCGGAGAGCTGGTCGATATCGAGCTCATCATTCTCCATTCTTTCTACAATCTGCTCAAGCTCTCTTACGGCTTGCTCATATTTCATTTCTTCTTTTGCCATAATTTAATTTTGTTTGGAGTTAACAGGTTAACAGTTAACAGTGGATATTTTGCACTTCCGACTTCACATTGCCCTCGGCGAACCTCGTTTCAATGATATCGCCACTCTTCAGTTCTGAGGCAGAACGGATGCTCTTGCCATCTTTCAGCGTGATGCTGTAGCCACGTTTCAGCAACAACTCGGGGTCCTGCGCCTGAATGCGCTGAGAGAGGAGCTGCAGACGATGACTCTCGTTGAGCATTTTTCTTTCCAATACCGGCTGGATGTTCTGCGAGAGAATCTCCAACTTGCGCTGGGCATTCGAAACTTTCGACTGGACATTCGAACTGAGACGACTCATCAGACGGTCGAGATAAGCCCCCTGCCGCGTCTTTACCAGCGAGAACTGAACCGGAATGGTGTTGCTCAACCTTTCAAGTCTCATCTTCTCCACCTGCAGCCGGTGCTTCACGTTCTGCACGATAGCCTCCTGCGCATTCATCACCCGGGCATAGACCTCGGTAAGATGATTGATGAGGAAGGCAGCGGCAGCCGTAGGCGTCTTCACACGCTGGAAGGAAATCATATCAAGCACACTCTCATCCCTCTCATGTCCAATTCCCGTGATGATAGGCAGCGGGAAATTCGCCACATTCTCGGCAAGCGCCAGAGTATCGAAACCGGAAAGGTCGCTGGTGGCTCCTCCACCTCGGATGATGACCACGCAATCGAACTCCTCCCATTCGGCATTGATGCAGTCCAGGGCTGCGATGACACTCTGCTCCACCCCTTCGCCCTGCATCGTGGCAGGAAAGAGACGGGTGGTGAACTGCAAACCATAGTCGTTATCGGCAAGCTGATTGCAGAAATCGCCATATCCGGCAGCCGTGGCACTCGAAATGACGGCGATGCGCTGGCAGAACATCGGGAGCACCAGCTCCTTCTGGAGTTCGAAAACGCCCTCAGCCTTCAGCGTATTGATAATTTCCAACCGCTTGCGTGCCATATCTCCCATCGTATAGTTGGGGTCGATATCGTCTACAATCCATGAGAAGCCGTAGTTCTCATGAAACTGTGCATGAACCTTGAGGAGCACCTTCATGCCTGCATGAATGCGCTGTCCGGTGATCCGTTCGAAGTTCGGCTTGATGAGCATCCATCGGTTTCGCCAGCAGGCGGCGTGCGCCTTGGCTATCGGCGTATTGGAGCGCTCGTCCTTTTCGATGAGCTCCAGATAGCAGTGCCCACCATAGCCCTCGCGAGCCTCAGAGAGTTCCGCTTCCACCCAATAGCTGTCGGGCAAGGACATCGAAATGATTTCGCTGACTATCGAGTTTAATTCATAGAGAGACAATCTTTGCTTCATACTCTTATATTTTTGGCACTGAATTATTTTTGGGGCACGGTATTTTTTTAGGCACGGATTACACGGATTACACGGATTTTTTATCAGAGAACAAGGGCGCGAGCCTCCGTGTAATCCGTGCCTTATTCTTTTTTCTCAGTGCCTTATTCTTTCTTCTCCGTGCCTTATTCTTTTTTCTCCGTGCCTTATTCTTTCTTCTCAGTGCCTTATTCTTTCTTCTCAGTGCCTTATTTTTTCTCCGTGCCTACTTAATCGCTTTCCCCGTTTGATAAGCTTTCCAGAAATCAGGAACACCGTAGCCGAAGACATTATCGGGGTGCTGCTGGTTGTTGCCAGCCAATCTCACGAGCTTGATAATCTGCTTGGCAGTCTTGTGGGGGAGCGCCTGCCAGAGACAGGCCACCATGCCCGCAATCAGCGGAGAGGAGAACGAAGTACCGTTATCATTGATGATGCTTCCCCTGCCCGTAATCACCGCAGTAGGACTACCATACGCCATCACATCAGGCTTGATTCTTCCGTCAGCCGTAGGTCCTACGGCACTGAAAGCCGCATTCATCCCCATTTCGTTGATGCTTCCTACGGTAAGAATATCCTTGGCATCGGCAGGGAAATTAATCTTCTTCCAACTGCCCATACCGTCGTTTCCGGCAGAGTTGACGCAGACGATTCCCTTATCGGCACACATCGAAGCCGAACGCGAGATAAGGGCCGTATTTCCATCCTGCTCATAATAATGATGATTCATCTTCGCATCATCAAAACCATGATAACCCAGGGAGGAATTGATAATATCCACACCGCAGCTGTCAGCATATTCCGCAGCCTCAGCCCAGTAATCCTCCTCGGCAAGACTCTCCGTGCGCTCGTCCTCGCAACGCACCAGCAGATACTGCGCATCCGGAGCCACACCGATATAAACTTCAGGCAGATTGGCAGCCATCGTAGAGAGGACCATCGTTCCATGCTCCATCTCAGCAAAGACATTCTTTGATTCAGGCACCACGAAATCACGGATGCCTGCCAGATGAATGCCATGAAGCGCCGGAATCTTATCCACATTCATGAATCCACCGTCAAAGACAGCTATCATCAAGCCCTTGCCCCGATAGGCATTGGCATGGAGTTTCTCGCCATTCAGGGCTTTCAGCTGATCCTTAGCCGCACCGTATTCGCCGGAAGCATCGCTCGTCCAGTCGTTATTTCCCTTTCTAACAGAAGAACGCACACGCTGGGTAACGGAATCGGGCGCCTCAAAGACCTTCCGGGTCTGGGTGATGAAATCCAATCCCTCCAGTTTCCGCAGTTCCTTCTCCTTGTGGATGCGGACCAGCAGAGTATTGTTCCACTTGCTCTTGCCCACAATCTCAATGCCCGCATCGCTCACGGCCTTGAGATAGGCAGGAGCTACGGGCAGGTCGGTCACGTCGACGGGAAGCCCCTGACGCTTGCGGCGCTCTATGGAACGGGAAGAGAGAAACTCCTCCGGACGCTCTACGGAATAAGGCGTATTCATCAAATCCTTATCCTTGAGATAGAGACGATACATCATGCACTTGCCACCAGGGAAAGACACCATATCAGTCTCCGTGATGCGAGGCAACCGCATCATCTGCTCAAAATTTGTAACCCTGTCATCATGAGCCAGCAATGAAAGGGTGGTCATTAAGAATGCATATAGCATTAAATATTTTTTCATCATTATAGGTCAATCCGGCTTGATTCGCCGGCTGTCATTGTTTATTGTTATTGTTTATTCTAAAGTGCAAAAGTACAGAATTTGTACGAAAACTCCAAAAGAAAAGGGAAGTTTTTATCAGTAAATGCAAGTTTTTCTTATATATATAATAAGGTATCAGATATTTTTTGTACTTTTGCAGACAAGTAGTCGACGCTGCTGCTTTCTGAAAGCAGCAGGCGATGGGCTATGAGGCAAAAAACAGATATAAATGGAAAATAAACAAGCGACATTAGAATTAGGTACCAAGCCTGTGGGCAAGCTGCTGGTTCAATACGCCTTGCCGGCGATGATTGCCATGACAGCCTCTTCGCTCTACAACATCGTAGACCGAGTATTCATCGGTCAGGGTGTGGGAGCCATGGCCATCTCAGGACTTGCCATCACCTTCCCCTTCATGAACCTCACCGCTGCCTTCGGAGCCGGTGTGGGCGTAGGAGCGTCTACAGCCATCAGCGTGAAGTTGGGACAAAAGGATTATACCACAGCGCAGAACATTCTGGGTAACACGATTTCACTGAATCTCATCATCGGTATCGGACTGAGCATCATCTGTCTGCTCTTCCTCGACCCTATCCTGAGATTCTTCGGAGCCAGCGACCAGACACTCGTCTATGCCCACGAGTACATGGTCATCATCCTGCTGGGCAATGTGGTGAGCCACATGTATTTCGGCATGAACGCCCTGCTCAGGGCGGCGAGCAAGCCCAAGCAGGCAATGTACGCCACCATCTTCACGGTGGTGATGAACGTGATACTGGATGCCCTCTTCATCCTCGTGTTCAAATGGGGAATACAGGGCGCCGCCATCGCCACCATCCTATCGCAGCTGATGGCTATGATGTGGCAGTTCAAGCTCTTCAGCAACAAGAATGAGCTGCTCCACTTCAAGAAAGGCATCTACAAACTGAAGAGAAAACTCGTGGATAATATACTTGCCATCGGCATTTCGCCCTTCCTGATGAACGTATGCGCCTGCATCATCGTTATCTTCATCAACAACCAGCTGGTAAGATTCGGAGGCGACCTCTCTGTAGGTGCCTACGGAATAGCCAACGGTATTGCGATGGTGTTCGTGATGTTTGTGTTCGGCGTTAACCAGGGAATGCAGCCTATTGCAGGCTACAACTATGGAGCCCAGAAACTGGACCGACTGATGCGCGTACTGAACCTGAGCATCATTGCCGCCACCGCCATCATGGTGGTAGGATGGCTGATAGCGATGTTCCTGCCTTACTACTGCGCAAGAATGTTCACGACCGATAAGCAGCTGATAGACCTGGGCATCAAGGCAATCAGAGTGGTGATGTTCTGCTTCCCGGTCATCGGTTTCCAGATGGTTATCACCAACTTCTTCCAGTGCATCGGAAAGGTGAAGATCAGCATCTTCCTCTCGCTCTCGAGACAGTTGCTCATTCTTCTGCCGCTCCTGGCTTTCCTGCCGATGATATGGGATATTGACGGTGTATGGTACAGTATGCCTATCTCCGATTTCTCAGCCGCAGTCATCGCTGCCATCGTGATGGTGTGGTACATGAACAAGTTGAAAAGACAACATAGAGAAAACATGAAAGTTAACAGTTAACAGTTAACAGCTAAAATTTTATACTTATGACCAAGATTATCATAAACGTAGGTCGCCAGATAGGAAGCGGCGGCCATATCATCGCCGAGAAGCTGGCGGAAGAATTCGGTTGCAAATGCTACGACCGTGAGCTGCTGAACCTGGCAGCCAAGGAGAGCGGATTCTCCGAGAAATTCTTCGAGCAGAACGATGAGCAGAAGGGATTCTTCAAGTCTCTCTTCCATACTCATCTGCCATTCCTTAGCGATAACAACTTTTATCATAACGACTTCTCACAGGAAGGCTTATATAAATTCCAGAGCGACGCCATCAAGAAGGCTGCCGATCAGGGCAACTGCGTTTTCGTGGGCAGAACCGCCGATTATGTGCTCCGTGACTACAAGAATGTAATCAACATCTTCATCACAGCCAATATCAACGACCGCATCAAGGCAGTCTGCAAGCGAAAGGACATCGACAGAGCCTCCGCTCGCAAGTTTATCGAAAGCCACGAGGAGCAGCGCGCCTCTTACTACGATTACTATACAGGCAAGAAGTGGGGCCACAGCGAAAGCTACGACCTCTGCATCAACAGCAGCCATCTGGGAATCGAAGAGACAGCCAAGTTTATTGCAGAATTCATCAGAAAGAAATTTAACTTATAATATAATGAAGAAGATTATGCTTTTGGGCTCAGGCGAACTGGGCAAAGAGTTTACCATCGCCGCAAAGCGAGCAGGACAGTATGTCATCGCTTGCGACAAGTATGACAATGCACCAGCCATGCAGGTAGCCGACGAGCGAGAAGTGTTCTCAATGCTCGATGGCGACGCATTGACCGCAGTGGTAGAGAAACATCACCCAGACATCATCGTGCCTGAGATTGAAGCTATCCGCACCGAGCGACTCTTCGACTTCGAGAAGGAGGGCATTCAGATTGTACCTTCTGCCCGCGCCGTGAACTACACCATGAACCGCCGTGCTATCCGCGACCTGGCTGCCAAGGAACTGGGTCTGCGCACAGCCAAGTATTTCTACGCAAAGACCTTCGAGGAGTTCAAGAACGCAGCCGACGAAATCGGCTTCCCATGCGTAGTGAAGCCTCTGATGAGTTCAAGCGGTCATGGACAGAGCTATGTTCACAACGACGATGAGCTGAAGGAGGCTTACAAGGAGGCAATGGAAGAAGGTCGCGGTGACGTGAAGGAAGTTATCATCGAGGAATTCATCGACTTCGATTCAGAGTTCACCCTCCTCACCATCACCCAGAAGAATGGTCCTACCCTCTTCTGCCCACCTATCGGCCATGTACAGAAAGGCGGTGACTACCGAGAGAGCTGGCAGCCATTCCAGATTCCTGAGGAGGCTTTGAAGAAGGCTGAGCACATCGCAGGCGAAGTGACCAAGGCTTTGACCGGTGCCGGCCTCTGGGGCGTAGAGTTCTTCCTGAGCAAGCAGGGAGAGGTTATCTTCTCTGAGCTGAGTCCTCGTCCACACGATACAGGTATGGTTACTCTCGGTCACACTACCAACCTGAGCGAGTTTGAGCTCCACTTCCGTGCCGTGATGGGCTTGCCTATCGCCGGAATCCACCTGGAGCACGTAGGCTGTTCTGCCGTCATCCTCTCACCGGAAGAGAGCACAGAGCCATTGAACTACAACATGCTCGATGCCCTGAAGGAAGACCACACCCGCATCCGCATCTTCGGTAAGCCAGAGGCTCACGTGGGTCGCCGCATGGGTGTCGTTCTCTGCTACGGCGAGAAGGGCGATGACCTCAACCAGCTCCGCGACAAGGCAAAGCGCCTGGCAAAGACCGTATTGGGTACCGACCCATATATGAAGAAATAAACAATACATATAATATATAATAGGTACAGGAAATGGGGAAACTTCTGTTTTCTGTATCTATTATTTCCTTAGACGAATGAAAGAAATCGGAAAAATCATCGATCTACCCCTGGAAACAACTTCTACCGGTGAATTCGTATCTATTGACGACAAGAAGCAACAGATTCCCTTCCGGGTGAAACGGGCCTACTGGATATATGGAGTGCCTCAGGGAGAAAACCGGGGTGGACATGCTCACAAGCAGCTCCGACAGGTAATCATTGCTGCCAAAGGCTCCTTTACGGTCAATCTGGACGATGGACACGAGAAGAAGCAATACCATCTGACCCGTCCCGACCAAGGCTTGTTTCTGGATACGGAAATCTGGCGCACCCTCGACAACTTCTCGCCAGGAGCTGTCTGCCTTGTACTCGCCTCAGAGCCTTACGATGCCGATGATTATCTATATGAATATGAAGAGTTTCTGGATTACATCTCTTCCCGAAAGAGATAATCCGAGAATCCTATTTAATCCACTACAGGAATGATAACTGTCAAAAGATACACCCCAGAAAACCATCAGACTTGGAATGAATTCGTAAAGCAATCCCGACAGGGAACCTTCCTGTTTGATAGAAACTATATGGATTATCATCAGGATCGATTTCACGACCATTCCCTGATGATTTATTATAAGGACAAGCTCTATGCCCTGCTGCCAGCCAACGAGGTGGTTTCTGATTCCGGCAATAAGGTGGGTTCTGATTCTGACATTGAGATTTCTCTAAAAGAACTGGTTTCCCATCAGGGACTTACGTATGGCGGTCTGCTCACCTGCAACAAGATGACAGCAGCGCTTACCTGCGAAACCTTCGAAGCCATCGGAAACTATCTGAAGCAGGAAGGCTTTTCGAAACTCACCTATAAGGCAATCCCTTGGATTTATCACAAGATTCCATCCGAGGAAGATCTCTATGCCCTTATCCACACAGGCAAGGCTAGTCTCAGCACCAGGGAAATATCCACCACCATTCCGCTGCAGAACAAGCTCAGATTCTCTGAACAGAGAAGAAGAGGAATCAGAAAGGCAAAGAGAAACCAGCTCATCATCAGACAAAGTACCCCCGAAGATGTACTTGCCTTCTGGAACATCCTCGACAACAATCTGCAGCAGAAATATCATACCCGTCCCGTACACAGCAACGAGGAACTGCAGCTTCTGATGAGCCGTTTTCCGGAAAACATCATCGGCTATTCTGTTCTCAAGGACGAGGAAGTCATTGCAGGAACCATCCTCTTCATCACTCCACAAGTAATACACACCCAATACATCGGAGCTTCAGAAAAGGGGAAGGAAGAGGGAGCCCTGGACCTGCTTTTCGATTACATCATCAACCAGAAGAAATGGAACGCCCCATTCATCGACTTCGGTAAATCGACCGAAGACAGAGGAAACTACCTCAATGCCAACCTCATCCACCAGAAGGAAGGTTTCGGAGGAAGAGGAGTGGTTTATGATACGTATGAATGGAGATTATAAGAAAATATAAATCCCGAAATTCCACATCAGGAACTTCGGGATTTGTCTATAGAGTTAACAGGTTAACAGTTAACACCTGTTTTTTGCATACTTACCTACTATTATACTTTATTTATAAATGCAGCATTCTGCCTCTTACAAGAGTATAACAGTCACACCACGAGCAGCCTGCGCACCCATAACCAAAGCCTGCTCAATATCGGCAGTCTTGGAAGGACCACTGATGAAAGTACCGAAATTATACTTCGGATCCATCTCAATACGGGCATAAGCCTCATGCATATTGTTCACAATCTTGGATTTTTCGAGGAAAATTACAAGATATTCCGAGATGAAAAGCACCGCTTTCTCCTTCATGGTCTGAGGAATCCAGACGCAACCGTTCTCAGCCACGCCCACTTCACCACGAACAATACCCACATCGGTACCATTCAGGTCGTTGGCCTCAGCCACGGTATCAGGATTCTTCTGCGCGATGGTAATCTCAGGCAGATGAGAAGCAAAGACCTTGGCTTCCGGATAAGCCTTCTTCACCAGCTCATCCAGGCTCTCGCCTTCCTTCGCCTCTATCACGTGTCCACCCACAGACTCAGTCATCTCAATAAACTGCTTCAAGGTATCCTCATACTGGATTCCCTTGACATCTACGGCAGGCATATCGAATTGAACGTGCGTATTCTTACGCAACTTGTTCAGGAAATCTTCTTTATTCATTGAAATTTGAACTTTGAACTTTATAATCAGTAAAGCCGTTGAATTCTTCACTCTTCACTTAAATCACTTCACCTTTCCTTCTTTCCAAAGCTGATGGAAACTCTTCTTTGCAAACTCAGGCTTGGCGTGACCGATACCCCAGGCATTCCAGTGGCTGAAGTGCGTGCAGCACTCTGGAACCAGATTGACAAGCGGAGCAAACTTCAGGGCGGTAGTGTAGAGCGCAGGACGATCGAAGAGATATTTCATACCATTCGACATCGCCTTCTTCACAGAATCTGCCTTGCCCAACTTGTCCAGGCTCTGGCGCCAAGCGTAAATCTGCGAGCCAGGACCTACCTTGGAAGGGCAGACGTTATCGCATGACAAGCACAAGGTACATGCCGAAACATTGTCGCTGTACTTCTGCGGATTCTTCAGCATACCCAGGTTCACACCGATAGGACCCGGAATGAAATAGGTGTAACTGTAACCGCCCGAACGGCGATAAACCGGACAGGTGTTCATGCAGGCTCCACAGCGCATGCACTTCAAGGTCTGCCAGTGGTCCTTGTCGGCGAGAATATCGCTTCTGCCATTATCCACCAGAACCACATGCATCTCAGCACCCGGACGAGCCTGACGGAAATGAGAAGTATAGGTAGTGGTAGGCTGACCGGTTCCACAGCGGCAGAGCAGGCGCTGGAATACAGCCAGTGACTTATAGTCAGGAACCAGCTTCTCGATACCCATCGCTACGATATGGAGCTTAGGCATGGAAGTAGTCATATCGGCATTACCCTCGTTGGTGCAGACCACACAATCGCCGGTAGCAGCCACACCGAAGTTACAGCCGGTCATACCTGCTCCAGCTTCCATAAACTGGTCTCGGAGATGATGACGGGCACAGCGGGTCAGGTAAGTAGGATCGTAGTTTCCGATTTCCTTGGAGATTCCCTTCTCCTCGAACATCTTTCCCACTTCCTCACGCTTCAGGTGGATGGCAGGCATCACGATATGGCTAGGCTTCTGACCCAGAAGCTGGATGATACGCTCACCCAGGTCGGTCTCCACCACGTCAATGCCGTGCTGCTCCAGATAAGGATTCATCTCGCACTCCTCGGTGAGCATCGACTTCGACTTCACCATCTTCTTCACGTTATGGTCTTTCAGAATACCGAGCACAATCTCGTTGAACTCCTGTGCATCCTTTGCCCAGTGCACCTTCACCCCACGGCTCTCCAGGTTCTTGGAAAACATATCGAGGTAATCGGCAAGATGGGTGATGGTGTGCATCTTGATTTCAGACGCATGCTCGCGGAGGTCTTCCCACTCAGGAAGTTCCTGCGCCATCTTATCTCTCTTCTGACGAACAGACCAGAAGGTAGCATCGTGCCAGGTGGTCTTCTCTACGTTCTGCGTAAACTTCGCAGCTCTTTTGGAATGTTCTGTACTCATAGTCCTGCAGCTAAAATTTGAACAACATGGATAAACTTGATCGGCATATTCTCCTTCTTGGCAATACCAGCCATGTGCATCAGGCAGGAAGAATCCGGTCCGGTAACATATTCGGCACCCGTAGCCATGTGACGCTTGATCTTGTCCTCGCCCATACGGGTAGAAACGGCAGGCTCCTCGATAGAGAACATACCACCGAATCCGCAGCACTCATCCTTGCGCTCCGGTTCGTGGATGGTAATACCTTCCACCATATTCAACAGGTCGATAATCTTATTGAATGGCTTGATGTGTCGCTCAGAAGGAGACGATAATCCAAGCTCGCGCACACCATGGCAACTGTTGTGCACACTGACCTCATGCGGGAATTTGCCAGGCACATGATCAACCTTCAGCACATCGTGAAGGAACTCCACAACGTCCATAATCTTTTTAGAGGAAACACACTCGTGCTTACCCTCAAGAATCTTAGGGTAATACACCTTCACGTAAGCAGCACATGATGCAGAAGGAGCTACGATGTAATCGTAATCCTTGAACAGTTCATCAAATGTCTCAATGACCTTCTCCGACTTGTCCTGAAAACCAGCGTTTGCCATTGGCTGACCGCAGCAAGTCTGTTTTTCGGGATAACCCACGTCCAGTCCGTAATGCTTGAGCAACTTGTATGTAGCCACACCCGCTTCAGGGTATAAGGCATCTACATAGCAAGGGACGAATAATCCGACTTTCATTGTTGTATATTTATCTTGTTTGCTATTTTTTATTCTTTTTCTACATGACCAAAAGTCGCTGCAAAAGTAACAAAATAATTGCAAAAATACGACATTCTAGAGAAGAAATAATAATAATTGATGTTATTTAACTGTAAAGATTTGCAGAAAATTTGGAATAATCAAATAAATAGCGTAACTTTGCAACTCGAAATAGTGTGTCTACCATTTGTGAACTAACGCAAATACAGTTTAGTTGCTAAAAACATAAATAATAAGACATATAAAGAACAAACTTATAGTTATATAACATGATGAAGAAACAGCTTAAGAAAGTCCTCGTACTAGGTTCTGGTGCTTTGAAGATTGGCCAGGCAGGTGAGTTTGACTATTCCGGTTCGCAGGCTCTCAAGGCCTTGCGCGAGGAGGGTATTAGTTCCGTCCTCATTAATCCAAATGTTGCTACAATTCAGACAAGTGAAGGTATTGCTGACAGGGTTTATTTCTTGCCGGTGACACCTTTTTTTGTAACTGAAATTATCAAGAAGGAGCGCCCTGACGGCATTATGCTCGCTTGGGGTGGACAGACTGGTTTGAACGTTGGTACAGAACTTTACCTCAACGGTGTGCTCAAGGAGTACGGTGTGGATGTGTTGGGTACTTCGGTAGAGGCAATCATGAACACAGAAGACCGCGACCTCTTCGTAAAGGAGCTCAACAAGGTTGATCTCAAGGTTCCAGTAAGCCACGCTTGCGAGAACATGGAGGAGGCTGTGGCTGCGGCACGCAACATCGGCTACCCTATCATGATCCGTTCTGCCTATGCGCTGGGTGGTCTCGGTTCTGGTGTCTGCAAGACTGAAGAGGAGTTCAAGGAGATTGCTGAATCTGCCTTCACTTTCGCACCTCAGGTGCTCGTTGAGGAGAGCCTGAAGGGATGGAAGGAGATTGAGTTCGAATGCATCCGTGATGCCAACGACCGTTGCTTCACCGTTGCCTCTATGGAAAATTTCGACCCACTCGGTATCCACACTGGTGAGTCTATCGTAGTGGCTCCTACCTGTTCTCTTACCGACGAGCAGGTGAAGATGTTGCAGGACATCGCCGTGAAGTGTGTCCGTCACCTCAACATCGTGGGTGAGTGCAACATCCAGTATGCTTTCAATGCTGAGACCAACGACTATCGTATCATCGAGATCAACGCTCGCTTGAGCCGTTCTTCTGCCCTCGCTTCTAAGGCTACAGGTTATCCGCTCGCCTTCGTTGCAGCTAAGATTGCCCTCGGTTATACACTCGACCAGATTGGCGAGATGGGTACTCCTAACTCAGCTTATGTGGCTCCATCACTCGACTATATGATCTGTAAGATTCCTCGTTGGGACCTTACCAAGTTTGCTGGTGTAAGCCGCAAGATTGGTTCTTCCATGAAGTCTGTAGGCGAAATCATGTCTATCGGCCGCTCATTCGAGGAGATGCTCCAGAAGGGTCTCCGTATGATTGGCCAGGGAATGCACGGTTTCGTTGGCAACGACCACACCAAGTTCGATAACCTGGATGAGGAGCTTTCCAACCCTACCGACCTACGTATCTTCGCCATCGCCCAGGCTTTGGAGGAAGGCTACACCATCGAGCGCATCGAGGAGCTGACAAAGATTGACCCTTGGTTCATCGAGCGCATGAAGAATATCGTAGATTACAAGCACAAGCTTTCTGAATATAATACTCTGGAGGAGATTCCTGCCGAGGTATTGCGCGAGGCTAAGGTATTGGGCTTCTCTGACTTCCAGATTGGCCGCTTCGTATTGAAGACCAAAGATACCAACATGGAGAAGGAAGTGCTCACAGTTCGTGCTCTGCGTAAGAAGTTGAACATTCTTCCTGCCGTAAAGCGCATCCCTACTGTGGCAAGCGAGCATCCTGACCTCACCAACTATCTCTACATGACTTACGCCGTAGAGGGTTACGACATCAACTACTATAAGAACGAGAAGTCTGTCATCGTTCTCGGTTCGGGTGCTTACCGCATCGGTTCTTCAGTAGAGTTCGACTGGTGTTCAGTAAACGCCATCAATACAGCCCGCAAGTTGGGTTACAAGTCAATCATGATCAACTACAATCCGGAGACCGTATCTACCGACTACGATATGTGCGACCGTCTCTACTTCGATGAGCTTTCATTCGAGCGTGTACTCGATGTCATCGACCTGGAGTCACCACGTGGTGTGATTGTTTCAGTAGGTGGTCAGATTCCAAACAACCTGGCTATGAAGCTCCATCGCCAGTCTGTGCCAATTCTGGGTACATCTCCTGTCAACATCGACCGTGCAGAGAACCGCGGTAAGTTCTCTGCCATGCTCGATAAGCTCGGCATCGACCAGCCTAAGTGGAGCGCCCTCACCTCTATGGAGGATGTTCAGAAGTTCATCGACGAGGTAGGCTATCCTGTGCTCGTTCGTCCATCTTACGTTCTTTCCGGTGCAGCCATGAACGTTTGTCACGATGATGATGAGCTGCGTCGCTTCCTGGAGGCAGCTTCTGAGGTTTCTAAGGAGTACCCAGTGGTTATCTCTCAGTTTATGACAGAGACCAATGAAATCGAGTTCGACGGTGTGGCTCAGAACGGTGAGATTGTAGAGTATGGTATTTCAGAGCACGTAGAGTATGCTGGTGTTCACTCTGGTGACGCAACCATGACCTTCCCTGCCCAGCAGATTTCCTTCGCTACAGCCCGTCAGATCAAGAAGATTTCACGTGCCATCGCCAAGGAGCTCAACATCTCTGGTCCTTTCAATATCCAGTACCTGGCTAAGGGTCGCGATGTGAAGGTTATCGAGTGTAACCTCCGTGCATCCCGTTCATTCCCATTCGTGAGCAAGGTATTGAAGCGCAACTTCATCGAGACGGCTACCCGCATCATGCTCGACGCTCCATACCAGAAGCCAGACAAGTCTGCCTTCGATATCGACCGCATGGGTGTGAAGGCTTCACAGTTCTCATTTGCCCGCTTACAGAACGCCGACCCTGTTTTGGGTGTAGATATGAGTTCTACCGGTGAGGTAGGTTGTATGGGTGATACTTTCGAGGAGGCATTGCTCAACTCATTGATTGCCACCGGCTACAAGATTCCTTCAAAGGATAAGGGCATCATGCTTTCAAGCGGTGGTGCTAAGGAGAAGGCTTCTCTGCTCGATGCAGCCCAGGCACTGGTGAAGAACGGTTACACCATCTACGCTACAGCCGGCACAGCGAAGTTCCTGAACGAGAACAACGTGAAGGCTACTGCTGTAGGATGGCCTGATGAGGACCACAAGGATATCCCTAACGTGATGCAGATGATTGCCGACCACAAGTTCGACCTCATCGTCAACATCCCTAAGAATCACACCAAGCGTGAGCTCACCAATGGTTACAGAATCCGTCGTGGCGCCATCGACCACAACATTCCTCTGTTCACCAATGCCCGCCTGGCTTCCGCCTTCATCGAGGCATTCTGCACATTGAGCCAGGACCAGTTGCAGATTAAGAGCTGGCAGGAGTACGAGTAATCTCGTTGTTTTTTAGGCACGGATTACACGGATTTTTATGAGAGATGATTATCTCCGCTAGGCGTCCCGCCGGATTTGAAATCCGCAGCAAAGGAAGGCGTCCCGCCGGATTTGAAATCCGGCGCTAAAAAATGTCCTAACCTTTTTAGGCTCTGCGGATTTGAAATCCGCAGTAAAGGAGTATGCTTCTCCTTTTGTTGGGGGATTACAAATCCCCCGGTTTTAATAGGTCGAACATTTTTTGACGGCGGATTGCAAATCCGCCGGGACACCATAATCTCACGCAAGGATTTACCCAAACGCCCAGAAAGGGCAGAATTTCCTAGCCCAGGGCAATCGTCCTGGGTTAGATAACAATCAGCAAAGTCGCCCTGTAAGGGCAAAAGCTTTGAAAACAAAAAGCTTTTGCTCTTACAGGGCTTTTTTATTCTCTACCATGAGAAAAAAAAGCCGAAATGATGGCTTTCTCATTATTTTATTGTACCTTTGCAAAGAGAAATTAGAATAAAGAATGATAGTTTGTATAGCAGAGAAACCGAGCGTGGCTAAGGACATCGCCCGAATCATCGGGGCTACCACGGCACGCGACGGTTATATGGAAGGTAATGGTTACCAAGTAACATGGACCTTCGGCCACCTTTGTGAGCTGAAGGAACCGGATGATTATACTCCGATGTGGAAGCATTGGAGCCTTTCGGCGTTGCCGATGATTCCACAGCGCTTCGGCATCAAGCTCATCAACGATGAAGGCATCAAGAAGCAGTTTGCCACCATCGAGAAACTGATGCAGGCTGCCGACAGCATCATCAACTGCGGTGACGCCGGACAGGAAGGAGAGCTCATCCAGAGATGGGTGATGCAGAAGGCGCAGGCAAAATGCCCCGTCAAGAGACTGTGGATTTCATCCATGACCGATGAAGCCATCAAGCAGGGATTCCAGGAACTGAAAGACCAGGGGGAATATCAGTCGCTCTATCTTGCCGGACTTTCCCGTGCCATCGGTGACTGGATTCTCGGCATGAACGCCACCCGACTTTATACATTGAAATACGGTCAGAACAAACAGGTGCTCAGCATCGGCCGGGTGCAGACCCCTACCCTTGCCCTGATCGTAAACCGCCAGAAGGAAATCGACAACTTCGTTTCCGAACCTTACTGGGTACTCGCCACCATCTACCGCGACACCCAGTTTACGGCAACCAGCGGCAAGTTTACCAGCAAGGAGGAAGGAGAGAAAGCATTCAGTACCATCGCCGGCAAACCCTTCACAGTCACAGATGTAAGCAAGAAGAAGGGAAACGAGGCGCCACCTCATCTCTACGACCTCACCTCGCTGCAGGTAGATTGCAACAAGAAGTTTGCTTACTCTGCCGATATCACGCTGAAACTCATCCAGAGTCTCTACGAGAAGAAGTACACCACTTATCCTCGTGTAGATACCCAGTTTCTGACAGACGATATCTATCCGAAATGTCCGCAGATTCTGAATGGTGTGAGCCAGGCAAAGATAGCCAGTCAGCAGAAATATCTGCCGCTCATCCAGCAGCTCGCAGCCACCGGCAAGAAGCTGCCGAAGAGCAAGAAGGTGTTCGATAACAGCAAGGTAACCGACCACCACGCCATCATCCCAACCGGTGTTCCGCCAACCGGACTCACCGATATGGAGGCGAATGTCTATGACCTCATCGCCAAGCGCTTCATCAGCGTGTTCTATCCGGACTGTAAATTCTCTACCACCACCGTATTGGGCGAAGTAATCAACGAAGATGGTCCAAAACCGGAAAAGATAGAGTTCAAGGTGAGCGGCAAGGAGATTCTCGAACCGGGCTGGCGAGTAGTCTATGCCAAGGATGCGAAGAATGCCGATGACGACGATGCATCAGATAACACCAACGGAAACGATGGCGGAAATGCAGGCGATGGAACCGGAAACGGTGCCAAGAAGGAAGTGGTAGAAGAAAGAACCCTCCCCTCTTTCGTGAAAGGCGAATCGGGAGATCATCAGCCTACACTGACGGAGAAATGGACCACGCCACCTAAGTATTATACCGAGGCAACCCTGCTCCGTGCGATGGAGACAGCGGGTAAATTCGTGGAAGACGAGGAACTTCGTGCAGCATTGAAGGAGAACGGAATCGGTCGCCCATCCTCCCGTGCCGGCATCATCGAGACCCTCTTCAAGCGCCACTATATCCGTCGCCAGCGCAAGAACCTGATGGCAACTCCTACAGGTATCGAACTAATCGACACCATCCACGAGGAACTCCTGAAGAGCTGCGAGCTGACCGGTATCTGGGAGAAAAAGCTCCGAGACATCGAGCACAAGACCTACGACCCTGCAGAATTTATCAACGGCTTGAAAGAACAGATCAATCAGATTGTCATCGATGTTCTATCGGATAACAGCAGCCGGAGAGTAACCATCATGACGGAGGAAGATCTCAAGAAAAAGCCAGCAAAGAAGAAAGCTACAGCAAAGAAGGCTCCAGCCGACCAAATGGTAGGCAAGCCATGTCCGCTCTGCGGAAAGGGCGTTATCATCAAGGGTAAGACCGCCTATGGTTGCAGCAACTGGAAATCAGGCTGTCAATATCGCCAGCCATTCTCGCAGATGTAATAAGATATAGCTCAAGTTCGCAAGTTCAGGAGTTAAAGAAGTTAAAGGAGTTATCGCTCCCTACGGTCGCTGAGGAGTTAAGACAATAGTCTTTTTGGCGAAGTTTTTAAGCTGAAAGACATACGTCTTAACTTCCTTAACTCCTTAACTTCCTTAACTCCTTTAACTTCCTAATATGCGAAAGTTTAATCAATATGAAGCAAATAAGACTTTATCAATTCATAACAGCACTCTGCTGCCTTCTTCTGATAAGCTGCGGCATTGACAAGAACCTTAAGAAGGGAGAGAAGTTCCTTTCTCTGGGCGAATACTACGATGCTGCCGACCAGTTCAAGCAGGCTTATACCAAAACTCCAGCCAAAGAAAGAGACAATCGAGGAAAGATTGCCTTGAAGATGGCTCGCTGTTATGAGAAGATCAATTCTACACCAAAGGCGATTGCCGCTTATCGCAATGCCATCCGTTACAACCAGGCATCATTGGACGACCGCCTGGCTTACGCCCGTATGCTCTTGAAAAACGGTGAATACAAACAGGCAGAAAAAGAATTCAGAATCCTCGTAGATTCAATGCCCGACAATGTTCTTGCCAAAAACGGATTGAAATCTGCACAGAAGGCTCCCATCTGGAAGAAAGAAGGAAGCCGATACAAAATAAAGAAGATGGACGTATTCAACTCCAGAAGAGACGACTATTCACCCATGCTCCTGGGCGATGAATACGACCAGCTCTATTTCACCTCTACCCGGAATGAGGCAGAAGGTGATGAACTCAGTGGAATCACCGGCACCAAAGCCGGCGACATCTTCTTGTCAGAAAAAGACGATAGGGGAAAATGGAGCAAACCCGAAGCCATTGGTGGTGGACTTAATACCGCCTATGACGAAGGAGCCTGTTGCTTCACTCCTGACGGAAAGGAAATGTATCTTACCCTGTGCACCACCGACCCATCCTCTCCCCGCTATGCTCAGATAGTAACCTCCTCTCGCTCGGATGCAGCCTGGGGCAAGACATCCCAACTGCAAATAACGAGAGATACGCTGAGCAGCTATGCCCATCCTGCCATCAGTCCCGATGGCGAATGGCTCTATTTCGTATCAGACATGCCGGGAGGTGTAGGCGGCCTTGACATTTGGCGTATCCGTCTTACGGCTGCCGGTCTTGGCGGTGTAGAGAATCTCGGTGAACCCATCAACACACCGGGCGACGAGATGTTCCCTACCTTCCGTCCCAATGGCGACCTTTACTTCAGTAGCAATGGTCATGTAGGCATGGGCGGTCTCGACATTTTTATCGCCAAAGTAGACAAGAAGACTCGCAGATACAAGCTGGAGCATCCGGGTTATCCGCTCAATTCAGAAGCAGATGATTTCGGAATGACATTCGAGGGTCCACACAACCGTGGTTTCTTCTCATCCAACAGAAAGGACGGACGAGGCTATGACCACATCTATTCATTCGAGAACCCGGAGATAGTCACCACGATGAAGGGTTGGGTCTACGAGATGGACGGCTATGAACTGCCAGCAGCCCAAGTGATGGTGGTAGGTAATGACGGAACCTACAAGAAATTGCCGGTGAAGAGCGATGGTTCCTTCTCCATGGTTATCAACACGAAGGTAGATTATCTGGTAATGGCTTCCTGCAAGGGATTCCTCAATCATAAGGAGGAATTGAGAGTAGATACGGCTAAGGAGAGCAAGGAGTATGTACTCCAGTTCCCATTGGCTTCCATCACTGCCCCCGTACTCATCGACAACATCTTCTATGAGTTTGACAAAGCTACCTTGACGTCAGCCAGCACCAAGGCACTTGATAAACTCGTGGAATTGCTGAAGGAGAATCCAAACGTAACCATCGAGCTGAGTGCCCATTGCGATTACAAGGGAAATGCCGAATACAACAAGCGGTTGTCTCAGCGCCGTGCCCAGTCTGTAGTAGATTACCTGATAGCCCATGGCATCGAGAAGGAGCGCCTTACCCCAATGGGATATGGCAAGGAGCGACCAAAGAAGGTTCGCAAGAAGCTGACCGAGAAATATCCTTGGCTCAAGGAGGGCGACGAACTCACCCAGGAGTTTATCCTCAAGCAGAGCAAGGAGCATCAGGAAATCTGCAATCAGTTGAACCGCCGCACCGAGTTCATCGTACTTCGCACTACATACAATATGTTTGACGAGAAGGGCAACCTGAAGAATCCTCCGAAACCAAAGCCAAAGAAGGAAGAATCCAATGGCAACGGCTTCGATTTCGAATTTGACTTGGAATAAAAAGAACGGATATAGATTAGGCACGGATTACACGGATTGTAATCCGTGCCTAAAAACAGCAAAGAACATTTACCCTTTTACCTTTAAAAGATTGATTGTCTGTGTTTTTCCCGTGATGCCTGTTACCACGGCGATTCCATTGTCACGAATCTCCACCTTCTCATATTTGGCATCAACAATCACTTTTCCTTTCAATGTCATAACGCCCCAATGTCTGGGAACCTGTTCAAAGGCGCAATAGGCACCGACAGGTAGCGCTATACTGCAGTAGAGGGGTGGCACGATAACTTTACCATCTATCTTCACGCCCCATTTCTTTCCTGCTTGGTACAATTCCACATGTCCTGCCTCTGACTTCTCATGCAAAAGAAGCATCTCGTTTGCTTCCATTTCCTTCTTTTGCAACATCGCCTCATGATAGTATTTCTTGCCAAGGCGAGGCATCACGACATTCAAATCTTCCTTCTCATTCTTTGGATTATTGCATCCTATATAAGTCTTCTTCAAATTTGAATCCACCAGGTAGTAGTCCTGCTTGCTGTCCATAACAACGATACAATCACCATACAGGACAGCACATAGCCAATACACATGTTCGTAATCATTACGCAGGAAACATACATTCCTGCTCTCTTCATTGCTCATGCGCATCTTCCCTTCATCACCCTCACAATAGTACCATACTTGACAACCGATAGCAGAAGGTCTGAATCTGAATATCATATAATACCCATAATTCAGAAAATCATATTGTGAAGGACGATATGGCAGAGAAAAATTTTCTTGGGTTCGAGACATGAAGATGTCGTTATATTCTATAAACTCCCATCCTTTTATGTTGACCACCTGGGGAGCCTCTGCTACGTTAGTGCCATCGTCGATGACTGCCTTTGCCAACAGGTCATAATAGCATTTCGCCTTTCTGCGAGGTCGGTAGAACAGGATGTTTCCGTTCAGTAGTTTCATGTCATAGTAATCGCCCGGCTCCAGTACCTGCTCTCCTTGTCGGTTCACTACTGTCATCTTTCCATCAGGCAACTTGATGATAGCGAACTCCCCTTTGCTATCCACAAACTCACGATACTGTAGTGTTTGGAGCAATTCTTCATGGCTCATCACCATCATCATTTCCGAGTCTGGATGAATCCGAATACCGTCTTGTTCCTTGTTCATCAGGAAAAACTCTCTTTCCTTCGGAGTCTCCATTTTCTTGCCCACTTTCAGCTTTCCTTCGAACATAGCATTCCAGTTCCATACTTGAGAAGGCAACCCAAACACCCGATACAGTCCCACATTATCTATAATCACGCAGCTCTTCTTCCCCTTAGCCACTCGCAATCCACGTCCCACCATCTGCAGATACTTGGCAAGCGACAATGTTGGTCGAGCCAACTGTACAAACTCCACATCCGGACAGTCAAATCCCTCCGAGAAGATATCCACATTCACCAATACTTGTATAGGAGCAAGTCCATCAGCAAGGCGGTTTACACTGCACAAACAATCTGGCGAATAACCTGAAACCTCCTTTGATGCGCCAGCCAACAAAAAATCTGGCGAGACCTTTGATGGTCCGCCATCCTTAGAGCGTAGCGGTTCCGAGCGACGAGGAGGAGCGGTTACATCCCCGCTTCCTGAGGAAGAGGGGCTTGGGGAGAAAGTGGAGCCCTCTTTGGAAAGAGGGACGGGGTGATTCGAAAAATCTCCTTCTTTAAGGGTAAAGAGGGTTTCTGTCCCCGAACGGGGGAACCGAAGGGGGTGTAAAGACCATTGAGGGTGGGTTTTCGAAAAAGATAAGGAAGAAGCTTTAAACCTTTCAATTAGTTCTTTTCGTAAAGAACTTGGCGTTTTACTGTCAATAGCAACAGCCGCTATGCCGTGTTCTCTGTAGAACTCGGCAATAGCATTAGCATGACTGATATTGATAGCATACACGATGCCCTTTCTGTCTTTACCAAATTCTTCCAAGCTCCGATAGAGCCTTTCGATACTCGGTTTCTTATTCAGCAACATATCCATTTCCTTGTTTTGGTAGTCACCATCTGCCCCTCGCTTCTGCAAGGAGTCGATGAGCCGTTGCGTCACACCATCCGATTTGATGCTCACGAAATCGTATGTCGCCAATCTTCCCTTGCTGATAAACTCGGGAATATCCCATGACTGCACCAAGACATCAAACAGGTCAGTGAATCCCTTTCCGTTCAATCGGCAAGGAGTAGCCGTCAGTCCCAGGAACTTAGCCTTCGGGAATCTCTCCCACATCTCCTTATAGGTCTTGGCAAGCGCATGGTGCGCCTCGTCAATCACGATCATCCCCGGTTCTTCCTCTATCTCATCATAGTGTTTAACCAACCATTGTATCGACACCGCCTTGATAGGAACATTGAATGCGCCAGCCGACAAACAATCTGGCGAGATCTTTGATGCTCCACTCATCCCCAGGCGGTCCCATCCCGCACAATCTGGCGAGACCTTTGATGGTCCGCCAACCTTAGAGCGTAACGGTTCCGAGCGACGAGGAGGAGCGGTTACATCCCCTGTCCCCTGAGGGGAAAGGGGCTTGGGGAAAGCGGTGGAGCCTCCCTTAAGGGTAAGGGAGGACGGGTGGGTTTTCGAAAAAACCCCTTCTTTGGCTAAAGAGGGACGGGGTGATTCGAAAAAAACTCTTTGAATCGTTTCTCGAATCTGAGAAACCAACTCCCTTCTATGGGCAACAATCCAAACATTACAATCGGAATGTTCCCTCAAAAACGATTCTACGACCGAAGCGAGTAGAACCGTTTTTCCCGTACCCGTTGGCATTTGTGCCATCACGGACCGATGAAGGCGCAACGCCTTCTCAATCCGTTCCTTCATATCCTCTTGGTAATCAAAAAGCTTGATTACATTCATATTTTCAAATTATAATTAAATATTGTTATATTTTCGCCATATTGGTTGACTACTCCGGATAATATCAGCGATACCAATAGATTCTCTTTGAGAATGCCATGACTACAGCTCTAGGTAGTAAACTCATCAGCATAGCCCATTGATTGGTCTATGCTAATAAACATATTCTAAAACGGCAAGAAATTCCTTCAACTTTAAATCTTTGTTAATTTTACATAGAGATATATCATATATATAGAATATATTATGTATCTTTGCAAAAAAGTAGAACCATTTAAATAAATACATTTATGAGTACAGTTTCAGTAACACCTTCCAAAAGAAAAATCATCGACTTAAAAGATGATACTTTTAAGACCCTATCCATAATGGCTATTCAGAAGGGAACCAACCTCAAAAACTATATTGAGGATATACTTAATGGTATAGCCGAGGATTACGAAGATGCAAAGCTCTATGCCAAATTAAGAAAAGAGCAGCCAGAGGGCCTCATCCGTGCCAACAAAGAAGAACAAGAAGATTTTGAAAAGTGGTTAGGCGTATGAAAGTCGAATTTTCTAAAGCCTTTATCAAAGCTTCCAAACATCTTTCCGGTAAGATGCTCGATTCTTTAAGACGTACGATAGCAGAAGTTAAAGCAGCCAAAGACATTCAAGATATCACTGACTGCAAGGAACTTGTTGGGTATCGTAATATATATAGAATTCGTTTAGGAGACTATAGAGCACTATTTACTCTAGAAATCGAGTTTTCTGGCAATACTATATTCTTTCAATATCTTTCTCCACGAGGCGAAGCCTATGGAAAAAAGATGAAAACAGATCTTAAGCGAATAGACAAAGAATAATTATATTCTTCTGTCTCCCCCTTTCCCCCGGCGGTCCCATCCCGCACAACCATGGCGAGAGCTTTGAAGTTAAACAGGTCTCCACCTTTCCCCCGGCGGTCCCATCCCGCATAAAATGGCGCAGACCGCTTTGGTCCGCCAACCTTAGAGCGAAGCGGTTCCGAGCACCGGAGGGCGGTTACATCCTTCCCTTTTCGAGAAGGGTAAGCATCCAACCCCTATGACAATACAACTCCATCCCCAGTGTTTACTGGGGATACAGAGTATTTTAAGAAATTGGACTTTTCTGATTTTTAAACAGGTTTAACTAAAAGTGCCTCTGTCATCAAGGCATA
>NZ_JBQKLN010000033.1:0-44034 GCF_052116205.1 Prevotella sp. Sow4_E9_plate
GTACACCCCGAACCGAACTTTAATTAGCAAGATTTTCAAAGATCTCTCGTGCTTACAGCGTATAGCTGCTTAGCACATTATTGAATTATTAACGAACTATTGTTATAGATAAAACTGATTTTATATCGACGGGTTGCCTTGTCTAAATCCTTCAGGACTTCAGACATGGAACGGTTGCTATAGCTTCGAGAGATGCGCTGTCCAAACGATGCCTGTACCAACAGACACATCAGGAAAGCGAACATATATTTCTTCATAATCTTTATATTGATTTGATACATATTACAAATAAGCCAACTTGTAAACAGACCTGTCAGCGACAGGGTTATTCTACAACAAGTTGCTCATTGTCCAAAGAGAGAACTATCTGCTGTGAATGATTCAATTCATCCACTACACTCTGCAGAATGTTCTCGCTGTTCCATTCATAATAGAAACGAAGCTGCTTGGCTTCCTGGTTCTGGAACACAATCTTCACTCCATAATACTCTGCCATTTCTCCGAGCATCGTTTCTAAGGAAACATTGTCGAAAGTCTTATGCACAATTTCCTTCTTGACATCAGATGACGTAGCTTTATCACTGACAGCAGCAGTATTTGGACTGGATACTACTTTTACCTGAGACGTATCCCCTGCCGATGTTTCTTCTACCTGACGATGCGAACTGAATGTATGAATGGCAGCAAAGGCGATGCAAGACAGCAAACATACACCTATAAAGGAAGCAGCGAGTTTGCGCCAATCAAAACGGGACTTCACTACCGGATGCTGGTCAGCAAACAATTGCCATTCCTTATCTACATCCAAATCTTTCTCTGTCGCTTCTTTATCAAAAGCCATACGCATCTCCATCATCGTGAGATAGGTCTGGCGAGACTTCTCATCTTGGAGAATCTCTTTCATCTGAGACTCAGAATAATGCTCTGGGTGCTCACTCATGTCGATTACTTGTGTTAACTTATCCATTGTTCTTGGGATTAAAATGTTCTTTTATTCGTTTGATACCTTGAGCAAGATGCTTATAGACGGCAGCCTCACTGATACCTAACTCTTCTGAGATTTCACGATAAGTGAGTTTCTGGCGATAATGCATATTGACCACGCGGCGGGTTTGGAGCGTCAATTCTTCATCTACAAAACTAAGCATCTGATCTGCCTTGCTCATCTCATGGTCTATCTCGTGAATGATTCGGTTTTCATCATGCACGATATCTACCGTATGGTCCACTTTAAGACCAGCCTTGACCTTTTCGTGAAGGGTCATCTTTCTGAGATAATTCAAACATCGGTTTCGAGTAAGAACGAGAAAGTAACCTTCCGTACTTTTAGGTGGAAGCCGAAGCTTTCCACTGAGCAAATCTGCAAAAATATCGCTCACCACATCCCTTGCGGTCTCTTCATCCCCTAGAATCATCCTCGAAACGAGAAACATCTTTGAATAATGCTGGCGAAAAAGTTGTTCTATCTTTTCCATTTCTATTTTTATCTGTATTGTTTATCCCAAGAACACATCAAGGTACAAAATTCCCAACCCATGAAGAAGAAAAAATATAAAAAAGTTAGCGCATAACAGTAGACCGCCGCATGCACATCACCTGTCATGCAAGCGCATATCAGCTGATATGCAAGCTCACAACAGCTGTTGTGCGACCAGAGATACTAGCTTTTCCAAAAACTTTAGCTGTCTTTTCCAACAATATATCAATAGCATACAAAAGAAAAAGAGGGTGCATCATAATCTTATGACACACCCTCCTTATTATATATGTGACTCTATTCTACTGATTAGTCCACGATAGGAGTATCTGCATAGTCGAGTACATTCTTTCTATTAGCTTGCATACGCTCGTACTCTTCCTTAGAGCCGACGATGAGCTTCTCCCACTGACGGAGACCAGTACCTGCAGGAATCAAGTGACCGCAGATTACATTCTCCTTCATACCCTCAAGGTAATCAACCTTACCACGGATAGCAGCCTCGTTCAAGACCTTAGTAGTTTCCTGGAAGGAAGCAGCACTCATGAAGCTCTTTGTACCAAGAGCAGCACGGGTGATACCCTGAAGAATCTGAGTAGAAGTAGCAGCTACGGCATCACGAACCTGTACAAGTTTCTTGTCACGACGCTTCAAGGCAGAGTTCTCATCACGCAATCTGCGTGCTGTGATAATCTGACCTGGCTTAAGTTCGGTGCTGTCGCCGGCATCGGTAACAACCTTCTTACCCCAGATACGATCATTTTCCTCAGCGAAGTCGAGCTTGTCAACCAACTCCTGCTCCAGGAATGTTGTATCACCTGGATCGTCGATACGAACCTTACGCATCATCTGACGTACCACAACCTCGAAGTGCTTATCGTTGATAGCCACACCCTGGAGACGGTAAACGTCCTGAATCTGGTTAACGATATACTCCTGAACAGCAGTAGGACCCATGATGGCGAGGATATCGCCAGGAGTTACACTACCATCAGAAAGAGGAGTACCAGCACGTACAGCATCATGCTCCTGTACCAGAATCTGCTTAGAGAGAGATACGAGATACTTCTTCTGATCACCAGTCTTAGATGTTACGATGATCTCACGGTTACCACGCTTTACCTTACCCATGGTTACCTCACCATCGATTTCTGATACGACAGCAGGGTTAGATGGGTTACGAGCCTCGAGAAGCTCGGTAACACGTGGAAGACCACCGGTGATATCACCAGCACCACCAACCGCACGAGGAATCTTAACCAACACCTCACCGGTCTTGATAGTCTGACCATCCTCAACAATGAGGTGACCACCTACAGGGAAGTTGTATGTACCAACTACCTCACCATTAGCATCGATAACATCACAAGAAGGAACCATCGCCTTATTCTTTGAATCAGTGATGATCTTCTCCTCCAAACCAGTGGTCTCATCGACCTCGGCACGGTAGGTCTGATCCTTCTGAACGTCATTGAACTTCAATGTACCGGCATACTGGCTGACGATAACGGCGTTGAATGGGTCCCAACGGGCAATCACAGTATCCTTTTCAACAACTTCACCTTCCTTATGATACAGAGAAGAACCGTAAGGAACATTCAATGTAGCAAGGATGATGTTTGTATTTGGATCAACGAAACGGATTTCGGCCAAGTGGCTTACTACCTTCTCGCACTTGATATCATTTCCTTCCTCATCTTCCTCGATGAAAGGAACAGTGCTCAATTCATCAAACTCGATACGAGACTTGTTCTTCGCAGCAATCTTAGCATTGGCAGCAGCGTTAGACGCAATACCACCGGCGTGGAATGTACGGAGAGTAAGCTGAGTACCAGGCTCACCAATAGCCTGAGCTGCGATGACACCGACAGCCTCACCAAGCTGAACCATGCGGGCTGTAGCCAAGTTACGACCGTAACACTTCATGCAGACACCCTTCTTGCTCTCACAGGTAAGTACGGAACGAATCTCAACGCTCTCGATAGGAGACTCATCGATTGCCTTAGCCTTTGGCTCAGTAATTTCCTCACCTGCCTTGACTATCAACTCACCTGTAGTTGGGTGGATAATGTCATGAACTGATACACGACCCAGGATACGCTCATAGAGTGAAGAAATAATCTCATCACCATTCTTCAATGCTGTACATACCAGACCGCGCAATGTACCACAATCCTCCTCAGTAATGATGACGTCATGAGAAACGTCAACAAGACGACGAGTCAGGTAACCAGCATCGGCAGTCTTCATAGCGGTATCCGCAAGACCCTTACGGGCACCATGAGAAGCGATAAAGTACTCCAACACTGACATACCCTCCTTAAAGTTAGAAAGGATAGGGTTCTCAATGATCTGCGCACCCTCTGCACCAGCCTTCTGAGGCTTAGCCATCAAACCACGCATACCTGACAACTGCTTAATCTGATCCTTAGAACCACGGGCTCCGGAATCAAGCATCATGTATACAGCGTTGAATCCCTGGTCAGCTTCAGTCATCTCCTTCATCAAGATGTTACCCAAGTCGGTATTTACGTGAGTCCATGCATCGATAACCTGGTTGTAACGCTCCTTGTTGGTGATGAAACCCATATTATAGTTGTTGGTGATTTCCTCAACCTCCTTGCGACCACGCTCAACGATAGCCTCCTTCTCTGGTGGGATAATGATATCACCAAGGTTAAATGACAAACCTGCAACGTATGCCATACGATAACCCAAGTTCTTGATACCATCGAGGAATTCACATGCCTCAGCCATACCTACGGCCTTGATTACACTAGAAATCAAGCCACGGAGAGTCTTCTTGGAGATGACATCGTTGAAGAATCCTACCTCATCAGGGATGATACCATTCACGATAACACGACCTACAGAAGTCTCAACCATACGCTTCTGAATCTTACCGTCAACCAAGTCGTCAACGACAACCTTTACCAAAGCGTGGAGATCACAACGACCCTCGTTACGGGCAATCAAAGCCTCCTCAGGACCGTAGAATGTCAATCCCTCGCCCTTTGCACCTGGACGAATCTTTGTAATATAGTAGAGACCAAGCACCATATCCTGAGAAGGAACGGTGATAGGTGCACCATTAGCAGGGTTCAGAATGTTATGGCTCTGGAGCATCAGAATCTGAGTCTCCAAGATAGCCTCATTGCTCAATGGAAGGTGAACAGCCATCTGGTCACCATCGAAGTCGGCGTTGAACGCTGTACATGCCAATGGGTGCAACTGGATAGCCTTACCCTCAATCATCTTAGGCTGGAAAGCCTGAATACCGAGACGGTGAAGTGTAGGGGCACGGTTCAACATAACCGGATGACCCTTCATCACGTTCTCGAGGATATCCCAGATAACAGGCTCGCGACGGTCAACAATCTTCTTGGCACTCTTAACAGTCTTGACAATACCACGCTCAATCAACTTGCGGATGATAAATGGTTTGTAAAGCTCAGCAGCCATCAACTTAGGAAGACCACACTCACCCATCTTCAACTCAGGACCTACAACGATTACCGAACGAGCAGAGTAGTCAACACGCTTACCCAACAAGTTCTGACGGAAACGACCCTGCTTACCCTTCAAAGAGTCAGAGAGAGACTTCAATGGACGATTGCTCTCACTCTTGACAGCAGAACTCTTGCGAGAGTTGTCGAACAAGCTGTCAACAGCCTCCTGCAACATACGCTTCTCGTTTCGGAGAATCACTTCAGGAGCCTTGATTTCAACCAATCTCTTCAAACGGTTGTTACGGATGATAACACGACGATAGAGGTCGTTCAAGTCTGATGTAGCGAAACGACCACCGTCCAGCGGTACCAATGGGCGAAGCTCTGGAGGAGTAACAGGAATAATCTTCATGATCATCCATTCAGGCTTGTTAATACCCTTGCTGGCACGGAAACCCTCTACTACCTGAAGACGCTTCAAAGCCTCAGTCTTACGCTGCTGGCTAGAATCGTTGTTAGCTCGGTCACGAAGTTCGTATGACAGATTGTCGAGGTCTACATCCTGAAGAAGCTCATAGATAGCCTCTGCACCCATCTTGGCAATGAACTTGTTAGGATCAGAATCATCCAAACGATCATTTTCCTCGCTGATCTGGTTGTCGATAATGTCGATATACTCATCTTCTGTCAGGAGATCGAGCTTATGAGAACCGTTTACTTCCAATCCATCAGCATCTGTCTTACCTTCCATCACACCAGGCTGGATAACTACATACTTCTCGTAGTAGATAACAGCATCAAGTTTCTTGGTTGGCATACCGAGGAGGTAACCAATCTTGTTAGGAAGAGAACGGAAATACCAGATGTGAGCTACAGGAACAACGAGTTCGATGTGACCAGAACGCTCACGACGAACCTTCTTCTCAGTAACCTCTACACCGCATCGGTCGCAGACGATTCCCTTGTAGCGGATGCGCTTGTACTTACCGCAGGCGCACTCATAGTCCTTGGTAGGACCAAAAATGCGCTCGCAGAAGAGACCATCACGCTCCGGCTTGTATGTTCGATAATTAATGGTTTCAGGCTTAGTAACCTCACCATACGAATTTTCCAGGATCTCCTCAGGAGAAGCGAGACCGATGGTAATCTTCGTAAAATTATTCTTTACCTTTGTATCTTTTTTGAAAGCCATGTTTCTATATCTTAATTAGGGGTTCTCAAAATTAATCCAGCTTGATGCTCAAGCCAAGGCCGCGAAGCTCATGGAGCAATACGTTGAGTGACTCTGGAATGCCAGGTGTTGGCATTGGATCACCCTTCACGATTGCCTCGTATGCCTTGCTACGTCCTACAACGTCATCTGACTTGATAGTCAGAATCTCCTGCAATACGTGGCTGGCACCGAATGCCTCGATGGCCCAAACCTCCATCTCTCCGAATCGCTGACCACCAAACTGTGCCTTACCACCAAGTGGCTGCTGAGTAATCAGAGAGTAAGGACCGATGGAACGTGCGTGCATCTTATCCTCAACCATGTGACCCAACTTCAAGAAGTAAGTCATACCAACTGTAGCTGGCTGGTCGAACTGCTCACCTGTCTCACCATCATAGAGGTAAGTAGAACAGAAGCGAGGCAAACCAGCCTTATCTGTCCATTCAGAAAGGTCTTCCAGCTTAGCACCGTCAAAGATAGGAGTAGCGAACTTAACACCCAACTTCTTACCTGCAGCACCGAGGATACACTCAAAGATCTGACCAAGGTTCATTCGAGAAGGCACACCCAATGGGTTCAATACCATATCAACAGGACGACCGTCTGCCATGAATGGCATATCCTCAAGACGAACTACCTTAGAAACGATACCCTTATTACCGTGACGACCAGCAAGCTTATCACCTACCTGAATCTTACGCTTCTTAGCGATGTAAACCTTAGCCATCTGAAGAATTCCTGATGGAAGCTCATCACCGATAGTAATAGCAAACTTGCGACGCTTCAACTCAGCATCAAGCTGCTTGTACTTGCGGATATAGTTCATGATCAAACGCTGGATCAAACCATTGGTATGGTCATCATCTGTCCAACCATTAGACTGAACGCCATCATACTCCAGGTTCTTCAAGGCAGTAGCAGTGAACTTGCTACCCTTGGTAATGATTTCAGCACCTGTATAATCCTTGACGCCCTCAGAAGTCTTTCCCTCTGTCAGAGTGAGCAACTTATCAACGAGGATATCCTTCAAGTCGTCTCCCTTTGCCTCGTACTCCTCATCAATCTTTGCAAGTATAATCTTATCCTGCTTCTTGGATTCACGAGTCTTCACTGCACGTGAGAACAACTTCTTGTCAATAACAACACCACTCAAAGATGGATTAGCCTTCAATGAAGAATCCTTCACATCACCAGCCTTGTCACCGAAGATAGCACGGAGCAACTTCTCTTCTGGTGAAGGATCGCTCTCACCCTTAGGTGAAATCTTACCAATCATGATATCGCCTGGTTCAATTCTAGCACCTACGCGAACGATACCATTATCATCGAGGTCCTTTGTAGCTTCTTCGCTTACGTTTGGAATATCAGAAGTAAATTCCTCTACACCACGCTTAGTCTCACGAACATCAAGAGAATACTCGTCTACGTGAACAGAAGTCAACACGTCATCGCGAACCATGCGCTCAGAGATAACGACGGCATCCTCATAGTTATAACCCTTCCAAGGGATATAAGCAACGAGCAAGTTACGACCCAAAGCCAACTCACCATTTTCAGTAGCATAACCCTCAGTCAGGATATCGCCAGCCTTCACACGTTGACCCTTATTGCAGATAGGACGCAAGTCGATGGTCATATTCTGGTTGGTACGACGGAACTTAGGAATACGATACTCCTTCAAAGCAGGCTCGAAGCTTACGAACTCATCATCCTCTGTACGATCGTAAAGAATACGGATGGTTGTAGCATCTACATATTCGATAACACCCTCGCCTTCTGCAGTAACCATAGTACGTGAATCTTCACAAACCTGCTTCTCAAGACCAGTACCTACGATAGGTGCATCATTGTGAAGCAATGGAACAGCCTGGCGCATCATGTTACATCCCATCAACGCACGGTGACCGTCATCATGCTCCAAGAATGGAATCAAACCTGCTGATACAGAAGCAATCTGCTGAGGTGACACGTCAACATAATCAACGTCTGCAGGAGGAACAACTGGGTAATCAGCATCCTGACGGCACTTAACAACGTCACGGATAAATTCACCTTCTTCTGTCAAAGGAGCATTACCCTGACCAATAATCTTAGCCTCTTCATCCTCAGCGGTCAAGAATACGACATCAGCATTATCCATGTCAACCTTGCTGTCGTTAACCTTACGGTAAGGAGTAACGATAAAGCCAAGGTCATTGATCTTTGCATACATACAGAGAGAAGAAATCAAACCGATGTTTGGACCTTCAGGACTCTCAATAGGACAAAGACGACCATAGTGAGTATAGTGTACGTCACGAACCTCGAAACCTGCACGCTCACGAGACAAACCACCAGGACCGAGGGCAGAAAGACGACGCTTGTGAGTTACCTCAGCCAATGGGTTGGTCTGGTCCATGAACTGTGACAATGGGTTTGTACCGAAGAATGAGTTGATAACACTAGAGATGGTCTTGGCATTGATCAAATCTGTTGGTGTAAACACCTCATTGTCACGAACGTTCATACGCTCACGGATTGTACGGCTCATACGTGCCAAACCGATAGAGAACTGGTTAGCCAACTGCTCGCCAACGGTACGAACACGACGGTTAGACAAGTGGTCGATATCATCAACTGTAGCACTTGAGTTGATGAGCTGAATCAAATATTTGATAATCTCGATGATATCGTCCTTAGTCAAAACGCGGACATCCATATCTGTATCGAGACCCAACTTCTTATTAATACGGTAGCGACCTACCTCACCCAAATCATAACGCTTGTCTGAGAAGAACAAGTTCTGGAATACTTCGCGTGCACTGGCATCATCAGCAGGATCAGCATTACGCAACTGACGATAAATGTAGTTGACAGCCTCTTTTTCAGAGTTACTTGGGTCCTTTGCCAATGTATTGAAGATGATGGTAAACTTGTTTGCAGCCTCTTCATTCTTGTGAAGAAGAACAGTAGAAGCACCACTCTCAACAATCTCCTCGATGTTATCGACAGTCAACTCGGTTTCACGTTCCATGATAACCTCGTTACGTTCGATAGATACAACTTCACCAGTATCCTCATCAACGAAGTCCTCATACCAACTCTTCAGGACACGTGCAGCAAGCTTGCGACCGATAGCAGCCTTCATATTCTTCTTGTTAACCTTAACCTCCTCAGCAAGGTCGAAAATCTGGAGAATATCCTTATCCTGCTCATAGCCGATAGCACGAAGCAAGGTAGTAACAGGCAACTTCTTCTTACGGTCGATGTAAGCATACATCACATTATTGATGTCAGTAGCAAACTCAATCCAGCTACCCTTGAAAGGAATGATACGGGCAGAATAGAGAAGAGTACCATTTGCATGAACACCCTGTCCAAAGAACACACCAGGTGAACGGTGCAACTGAGAAACAACAACACGCTCAGCACCATTGATGACGAATGTACCGTTAGAAGTCATGTAAGGGATAGTACCCAAGAATACATCTTGAATGAAAGTACCGAAATCCTCATGGTCAGGATCAGTACAATACAGTTTCATCTTAGCCTTCAAAGGTACGCTATATGTAAGACCGCGCTCCAAGCACTCATCGATAGAATAACGAGGAGGGTCAATATAGTAATCCAAGAACTCAAGAACGAAATTATTACGAGTATCGGTGATAGGGAAATTCTCAGAGAACACCTTATACAAACCGTCATTCTTGCGTTCCTCAGGCGGAGTATCCAACTGTAAGAAGTCCTTAAAAGACTTTAACTGCACATCGAGAAAATCCGGATATGGGTACGGATTATGGACGCTGGCAAAATTTACTCTGTTATCAACAATTTTTGTAGCCATTAGAAGTTATTAAATGGGGTTTTATTAACATGATAATAAAAGACACAAAAAGGTTAGGACTCGCCTACTAGGAGAATCCTAACCATTATGTAAGAGATGTAATTAATCTAATTACTTGAGCTCTACCTTAGCACCAGCCTCTTCGATAGCCTTCTTAAGGTTCTCAGCCTCGTCCTTAGATACACCCTCCTTGATTGTAGAAGGAGCACCGTCTACGAGATCCTTAGCCTCTTTCAAACCGAGACCACAAGCCTCCTTAACAGCCTTTACTACCTGGAGCTTAGCGCCACCAACTTCAGCGAGAACTACGTCGAATGAAGACTTCTCCTCAGCTGCAGCTGCACCACCAGCAGCAGGACCAGCAGCTACAGCTACAGCTGCAGCAGCAGGCTCAATTCCATACTCGTCCTTGAGGACTGTTGCCAACTCATTAACTTCCTTAACAGTAAGATTTACTAACTCTTCTGCAATAGCTTTGATATCTGCCATTTTATTCTAAATTTTTATTTGTTTATACTATTAAAATTGATAACATTGTGATTGATTACTCAGGACGCTCGCCCAATGTCTTAAGCACACCGTGAATAGTGTTGCTTCCTGATTGAAGAGCAGAAACAACGTTCTTTGCTGGAGACTGGAGCAAAGCAACAATCTCTGCGATAACCTCGCTCTTGCTCTTGATTGCTGAAAGTTCTGCGAGCTTGTCTGCACCAACATAAAATCCTTCCTCTGCATAAGCAGCCTTCAATGCTGGGATGCCTTCCTTCTCGTATTCCTTCAACAACTTAGCTGGTACATTAGCTACGTTAGTGAACATAACTGCTGTAGTACCCTTCAAGCTGCCATAAAGCTCAGAGAAATCGATGTCTGATGCCTCAAATGCCTTGTGAAGCAAGGTATTCTTAACAACAACCATCTTAATCTCACTCTTGAAACACTTGCGACGAAGATTGCTTGTCTTCTCTGCATCCAATCCTGTAACATCTACAAGATAGAAGTGAGGGAATTCCTGAAGCAACTGTCCAAGTTTGGTGATGATAGTATCTTTAACTTCTTTCTTCATTTTACAAAACTTTTAGAGTTATTCAACTGATTTAGGATCAATCTTGATACCCTTACTCATAGTGCTAGAAATAAAGATACTCTTGATATATGTACCTTTAGCAGCAGCAGGCTTCAACTTGATAACTGTATTGATGAACTCCTTAGCATTTCCGTAGATCTGCTCTGAGGTCATACTAACCTTACCGATTGAAGTGTGGATAATACCAGCCTTATCAACCTTAAAGTCAATCTTACCTTGCTTAACTTCCTTAACTGCCTTAGCAACATCCATAGTTACAGTGCCACTCTTAGGGTTTGGCATCAATCCACGAGGACCGAGAACACGACCCAAAGGACCAATCTTACCCATGCAAGATGGCATTGTGATGATGACATCAATATCTGTCCAACCACCCTTAATCTTCTCAACATATTCGTCGAGACCTACGTAGTCAGCGCCTGCTTCCTTAGCAGCAGCTTCCTGATCAGGAGTACAGAGAGCGAGCACGCGAGTAACCTTACCGGTACCGTTTGGCAATGAAACAACGCCACGAACCATCTGGTTAGCCTTACGTGGGTCAACACCTAAACGTACATCAATATCAAGAGATGCATCAAACTTGGTTGTGGTAATTTCCTTAACCAACTCTGCAGCCTCTTTCAAAGTGTACATCTTCCCTGCTTCAACCTTATCAGCTACTGATTTTTGATTTTTTGTCAGTTTACTCATTTTTCTAATTGAAGTTTTAAATTATTTACCAGGGAAGTCTCCCTTTACAGTAATACCCATACTTCTTGCAGTACCAGCGATGAGCTTCATAGCTGACTCTACAGTAAAGCAGTTCAAGTCCTTCATCTTATCCTCAGCGATTACCTTTACCTGATCCCAAGTAAGAGAAGCAACCTTCTGACGATTAGGCTGAGCAGAACCACTCTTGATTTTTGCAGCCTCTTTCAACTGTACAGCAGCAGGAGGAGTCTTGATAACGAAATCGAACGACTTGTCAGTGTAGTATGTAATAACAACTGGCAATACCTTACCTGCTTTGTCCTGGGTACGGGCGTTGAACTCCTTGCAGAATCCCATGATATTAATACCTTTAGAACCCAGAGCAGGTCCTACTGGAGGTGAAGGATTTGCAGCGCCACCTTTAATCTGTAATTTGATTAATCCAGCAACTTCTTTAGCCATTTTCTTGTTAATATTTAAAATTGAAACTTATAAAAGGATCTAAAATTCTCGTAACAGAATCCTATTCCTTTTCTACTTGCATAAAACCTAATTCCAACGGAGTTTTACGTCCGAAGATCTTAACCGTTACCTTCAGCTTATGTTTCTCCAAGTTAACCTCTTCGATAACACCACTGAATCCACTGAATGGACCTTCCATTACCTTAACAGTATCATTAACGAGATAAGGACAATCAAGATTCTCCTCAAACTCAGTCTCTTCTGCTGCTCCCAACATTCGATTGATATCTCTCTGTGGGACAGGTGTAGGCTCATCCAATCCTCCAAGGAAACCTAGAACGTTAGGCATGAAACGCAGTGTATGCGCAACATCACCCTTCAGTTTAGCCTCCACAAAAACATAACCTGGAAGAGATACTTTTTCTTTAACGACTCTCTTACCATTACGCACAGCCGCATGCTTCTCAACTGGTATAAGCACCTGAGAAACATTTGCTGCAAGTAAGTCATTGTGCTTCATCTCAGCTTCGATGTATTCTTTCACCTTAGCCTCTTTACCGCTTACGGCCTTGAGCACATACCATTTATTTCCTGCGTCTGCCATTTCCTTTAAAAATTAACCTGGATAAACAACACCCATAAAGGCTTTGAATATAGAGTCCATCGCGAACACCACCAATGCAATGACTAGGGAAGCAGATAATACAACCATTGCACTATGAGTAAGTTCGGCACGTGATGGCCAAGTAGTCTTATGCGCAAGTTCATCGTAACATGCCTTGCAATAATTTACTATTTTATTCATATTATCTTCTATTTTGCACGGGTTGAAGGGCTCGAACCCTCGACACCTGGTTTTGGAGACCAGTGCTCTACCAACTGAGCTAAACCCGTAAGTTGACTTCCGCCTCCGCAGAAGCGGAAGTCATATATAGTAAGTCTAGATAATTCTAAAATTACTGAATATCGTCGAGGAGTGCTGTAATCTGACCAGAACCTACTGTACGACCACCCTCACGGATAGCGAAACGAAGACCCTCGTTCAAAGCAACCTTGTAGATCAACACTACCTCAATCTCTACGTTATCACCAGGCATTACCATCTCAACTCCCTCTGGAAGCTTGATTTCACCTGTACAGTCCATAGTACGGAGATAGAACTGAGGACGATACTTGTTACCGAATGGAGTATGACGTCCACCCTCTTCCTTCTTCAATACATAGATAGAAGCCTTGAAGTGATCGTGAGGAGTAATAGCACCTGGGTGTACAACTACCATACCACGCTTAACTTCTGCCTTGTCAATACCACGGAGAAGCAAACCTACGTTATCACCTGCCTCACCCTCAGCGAGTACCTTACGGAACATCTCAACACCAGTGATAACAGACTTCTTATCCTCACCAAGACCGAGCAACTGAACTTCGTCACCTACCTTGCAACGACCAGTCTCGATACGACCAGTAGCAACAGTACCACGACCTGTGATTGAGAATACGTCCTCGATAGGCATCAAGAATGGCTTGTCAACCTCACGCTCAGGCTCCTGAATCCACTCATCAACTACGTCCATCAAGTTCTCAACAGACTTAACCCACTTCTCTACACCGTTCAAAGCACCGAGAGCAGAACCGCGTACGATTGGAGTATCCTCCTCATAACCGTACTGTTCGAGGATCTCATGAAGCTCCATCTCAACGAGCTCAAGCATCTCCTCATCGTCAACCATATCACACTTGTTCAAGAAAACAACCAAGCGAGGAACGTTTACCTGACGTGCAAGAAGTACGTGCTCACGTGTCTGTGGCATAGGACCATCAGTAGCAGCACAAACCAAGATAGCACCATCCATCTGAGCAGCACCAGTAACCATGTTCTTTACATAGTCAGCGTGTCCAGGACAGTCAACGTGCGCATAGTGACGCTTTGCAGTCTCATACTCGATGTGAGCAGAGTTGATAGTGATACCACGCTCTTTCTCCTCAGGAGCATTATCAATCTGATCGAATGACTTAACTTCCTCAGTTGTACCGAGCTTCTCATTCAATACCTTAGAGATAGCAGCGGTCAGAGTAGTCTTACCATGGTCAACATGACCAATTGTACCAATGTTAACATGCGGTTTGGTACGCACGAATTCTTCTTTAGCCATAGCTTTTCTTTTTATTTATATAAATGAATAATCTGTTCCTCTACCATCCTAAAGCATCTAGAACGATAGAGCTGTAACTGAGAGTTGAACTCAGGACCTCTTCCTTACCAAGGAAGTGCTCTACCACTGAGCTATTACAGCAAGTTAATAAATTGAGCGGAAAACGGGGCTCAAACCCGCGACCCCCAGCTTGGAAGGCTAGTGCTCTATCAACTGAGCTATTTCCGCTTATCAAAGAAAGTGGGTAGTGATGGATTCGAACCACCGAAGGCATAGCCAGCAGATTTACAGTCTGCCCCATTTGGCCACTCTGGTAACTACCCATAAACTTTCCTTTCGAGCCTCTTGTCGGATTCGAACCAACGACCCCGAGATTACAAATCACGTGCTCTGGCCAACTGAGCTAAAGAGGCAATCTTTACAGCCGCAATACGGCTAAGTTTTCGACCTATCGGAAAACGGCTGCAAAGATACAACTATTTTTTGAATCCACAAAATTTTTTCGTGTTTTTTTTATCGATTCCTTGTTTTTTCTTTAAATTTGGTCAATTGAACCTTCATAGAATCCACTGCCTGGTCAACTCCCTCCTCAAAAGTATCGCATGTCTTCTCCACGAACAAATGGGTTCCTGGGACTGCAACATCGAGATGGACTTCCTTGTTAAGGGCAGTAGCAGGTTTTACGACCTTTAATTGCACCTCTACTTTCTGTATATCTTCATAAGTTTTCTCCAACTTGGCGATTTTCTTCTCGATAAACGCCTGTAACTTCTCAGTAGCGTCGAAATGAATCGACTGAATCTTAATTTCCATAGTGACCTCCAATTTTAAAAGGTTATGCCCTTGGATGGGCTTCATTATAAACTCGCTTTAACTGTTCGAACGTTGTATGCGTATAAATCTCCGTAGTAGAGAGCTTGGCATGTCCCAACAGTTTTTTCAAACTTTCAATACCAACATGATGATTCAACATTGCCGTAGCAAACGTATGCCTCAAGACATGTGGACTTTTCTTTTTCAACGAGCAGACCCTCGAGAGGTTTTCCTTCACAATAGAGCGAACATTTGCAGTACTCATCCTCATCCCCTTTCTAGAAAGAAACAAAGCATCCGACTTTCGCTCCAAGCTAAGATTCCTTAGCCTTATATATCCTTGTAAAGTTTCACAAAGCTCGTCACCAAACGGAATGACACGCTGCTTATTTCCCTTTCCCGTGACCTTCAACTCTTTATTCAGAAAGTTGACATCCTCATCATTCAAGCCAACCAGTTCCGAGACTCGCATCCCAGTTTCATAGAACGTTATAATTAAGGTACGCGCACGTACACTATTATAATCAGCCCCCCACTGTTGCTTATCCAGCAAATCCTCCAACTCACTCTCTTTCAAGAATTGCGGCAGAGGTTTTTCTTTTTTCGGCCCTTGGACTTGATAAACAGGATCACTTCCCACATAATGCCTCGACAAGGCAAAACGATAAAAAGTCTTCAAAGCACTCAACCTTCTACAGACTGAAGTAGCCTTATTTCCCTCGTCAATCATCTGAGCCATCCAGTTACGGACGAGATCAGCATCAACGGTTTCCCAAGAGAAGGAATCAGACAAGTCCCTAGCAAACTTCTCGAAGTGTTTCAAATCATCCCGATAGCTTTCTACTGTCCTTTGCGACCTATTCAGTTCACACTCTAAGTATTCTAAGAACTTGTCAATATTCAGCATAAGGTTGCTCATTCTGTTATTCGGCAACGAAGTTACGAAAATTAATTCAAACTACCAAATTTTTTGAGGATTTTTTACTATTATTCCTCGTTTGCGCGCAACTGCTGTACGTAAATGGCGTGTTCCATCTTGAGACGCTTCAAAACAGATGGCTTGTCGTACTGCTGACGAGCACGCAACTCCTTAACAACACCTGTCTTTTCAAACTTTCTCTTAAACTTCTTGAGAGCTCTCTCGATGTTCTCACCGTCCTTAACTGGTACAATAATCATTTTTTTGCTTTTAATTTATAATGTTAAACTTATATTATTTCTTGCGTAATGGGCATGATGCCACAATTTGCGGGTGCAAAATTACATCTTATTTTTCAGATAACCAAGAATTTAGACGTTTTTTTTGTTTTAACGCCTTCATTTTATGGTTTTTGTGGCATTTTCCAGCCATTTTTTCTCCTCTTCATCAAGATAAGGAGCCAATTCTGCATACACCTTAGCATGATATTCATTGAGCCAAGCCAGCTCTTCCGGCATGAGCATTGTCAAATCAATTGGTGCTGTATCTATTGGACAAAGGGTTAGAGGTTCTATCTGTAAGAACTTACCGAATTCCGTTTTCATATAATCGGAAAGCAAGACTGTGTTTTCGATACGTACTCCAAACTTTCCCGCCAGATAGAGTCCTGGTTCATCCGTCAAAGTCATGCCGGCACGTAATGGAGTCGGCATATACTCCATTCGGATTTGGTGAGGTCCTTCATGCACGCTCAGATAGGATCCAACACCGTGACCTGTACCATGCAGGAAATTGAATCCTTCTCTCCACATGCACTCTCGTCCCAAAGCATCGAGTTGAGTACCGGAAGCGCCATCAGGGAATTTAGCCAATTCCAACTGTATATGAGCCTTCAGTACCAACGTATAGATGTGTTTCATTTCCTCGGTAATCGGCCCCAGAGCAATGGTACGGGTAATATCGGTAGTGCCATCCTGATATTGTGCACCAGAATCAAGGAGCAGCAATCCCTCCGGCTTCAAAGGAATATCAGTTTCCGGCGTTGCCTCATAATGAACGATAGCTCCATGAGCCTGATATCCAGCAATTGTGTCAAATGAGATATCACGGAACAATTTCTGTTCTGCACGCAAAGCAGTCAACTTCTTATCGATTGAGATTTCGGTTTCCCCTCCAGCCTCAACAGCCGGAAGCAGCCATTTGAGGAATTTCACCATCGCCACACCGTCTTTCAACATCGCACTACGATATCCGGCTATCTCGGCCTCATTCTTCACAGCCTTCATTGCCGGTATTGGGGAAGAAGCTTGAACTATCTCCTGACATCTTACTGCTTTCCAAAGATAATAGCTGGTTTCGTTACCATCCAGGAGAATATTATATTCAGAATAAGCCTTCAGCCCCTCTTCCACCTTATTATATTTATATATAGAGACACCGTTGGATTCCAGATATGCACGTATCTCGGAGCTGACTTTAGCTTCATCAACAAAAAGTGACACCTTGTCCGAAGCTATCAGGAGATAGCTGACAAACACAGGGACGCAATGCACGTCAGTACCACGCAGATTCAGAGTCCAGGCGATATCATCCAGGGCAGAAACCAACATGCCATCAGCATGCTGAGCTCTTAAAGCCTGTCTGATACGCTTAATCTTAGAAGAAACATCCTCACCAGCAAATTCCATTGGCTGAATTTCTACAGGTTTCAAAGGAATGGAAGGACGATCTTTCCAAATTTCCTCCAACGGATCAAAATTGGTACGAACCGTGATGCCACCTGCTTTACGCAAATCAGCAATCAATCCAGAAGTTGAGGAATAGGAATTAACCCATCCGTCCAAACCCACTTCTGGAGAGTCTACATCCTGCAGCTCCTTCCCCAGCCATTCTGCAATCGAAAGAGTTCCCGGAATTTTCAATTTCATCAACTGAAACTCAGTACCTTTCAACTGTTCCTCAGCAGCAAGAAAATAGCGGGAGTCTGTCCACAACGCAGCAGAATGCATGGTCACGACTGCTGTTCCTGCAGAACCATCAAAGCCTGATATCCAAGCCCTACCCATCCAATGGTCAGCAACATACTCACTTTGATGAGCATCAGTACTAGGAAAAATGAACGCAGCAAGATGCTCACGCTTCATAACCTCCCTTAAACTTTCCAATCTTTGATTAATCATATTCATCGGCACACATTTTATTATAATTATGCATTTCGTTTATTACTACCATTCCTCTCTGGAAAGAGAAGAAAATATAGTATTTTGCTAATTAGAGATTACAAAGATACGAATTTTAAGAATTAATCACAAATTTAAGCGGAAATAAATGCACGTTTTACATTACTTTTTAGTAATTTTGCGGTCGGAAAGCCAAAAGAGCGAGATTTACGGTCTTTTTATCTGATGACAATCCAGCAAAACAAAAGTTGCAACACATTGCAACTCAGTAAGCAAGAAATTTATAAACATCTTAAATAAAATATTGTAGTTATGGAATTTTTAACAAATGACAAGCTCGTTATCGTCGGTGCAGGCGGTATGATTGGTTCAAACATGGTTCAGAGCGCTTTGATGCTCGGTCTTACTCCTAATATTTGTCTCTACGACATCTTCGAGCCAGGTGTTCACGGTGTTTTCGATGAGATTCAGCAGTGCGCATTCCCTGGTGTTAACGTTACTTATACAGTAAATCCAGAGGAAGCTTTTACTGGCGCTAAGTACATCATCTCTTCTGGTGGTGCTCCTCGTAAGGAGGGTATGACTCGTGAGGACCTTCTCAAGGGTAACTGCAAGATCGCTGCTGAGTTCGGTGATAATATCAAGAAGTACTGCCCAGAGGTTGAGCATGTAGTTGTTATCTTCAACCCAGCTGACGTTACAGCTTTGACAGCTCTTATCCACTCTGGTTTGAAGCCAAATCAGTTGACTTCACTCGCAGCTCTCGACTCTACTCGTTTGCAGCAGGCTTTGGCTCTCGAGTTCGGTGTACAGCAGGATAAGGTTACTGGTGCTCACACTTATGGTGGTCACGGCGAGCAGATGGCAGTATTTGCTTCTCAGGTTAAGGTTGACGGCAAGCCATTGGCAGAGATGGGTCTTTCTGACGAGCGTTGGGAGGAGATCAAGCACCACACAGTACAGGGTGGTTCTAACATCATCAAGCTCCGTGGCCGTTCTTCATTCCAGAGCCCAGCTTACAACGCAGTTAAGATGATCGAGGCTGCTATGGGTGGTGAGAAGTTCACATTGCCAGCAGGTTGCTATGTAAACTGCGACAAGTGCGGTTTCAAGAACGTAATGATGGCTATGCCTACTACTATCGACAAGACTGGTGTTCACTTCACAGAGCCTACAGGTACTGAGGAAGAGCTCGCTAGCCTCCAGAAGTCTTACGAGCACCTTTGCAAGATGCGCGATGAGATCGTAGAGCTTGGCATCGTACCTCCAGTAGCTGAGTGGAAAGAGATGAACCCTAACTTGTAATTCTCCACTTCGGATTTTTAGAAGTTAACTCGATAAGGGCTGAATCGTGAAAATGCTTCATGATTCAGCCTTTTTTGATTTCCATTTTTCCTGCCTTCAGCAACTTTATCCGCAAATACGCCATAAAGTTACACTTTTCAGTAAATCAGGTTATACGACTTTGGCATTATTTTTGTAATTTTGCAAACAGAAATAACAAATAAAAAAGGATAATAGAAAATTATGGAATTGATAAAGACCAAATCATTCGGAGGCGAGCGCCCTCTCTTCGGTGCTCACGATGTGCGTTTAGAAGATATTACGATTACAGATGGCGAATCGGGCATCAAGTGCTGCCAAAACATAGAATGCCACCATTCCAAGTTTTATGGCAAATACCCTTGGTGGCATGTGGATGGTTCCCTCATCACAGACTGCTACTTCGCCCCAGAAAGCCGTTCGGCCATCTGGTATAGTGATAATATGGTGATGAAAGACTGCACCATCGATGGTCCTAAGTTCTTCCGCGAAATGAAGAATCTGGATTTGGAGAACGTCAACATCACGGATGCAGACGAGACTTTCTGGAAGGTAGATGGACTGAAACTGAAGAACGTAAAGCTCCACGACGGCACCTATCCATTCATGTTTTCCAAGAACATCTATGTAGATGGACTGGAGAGCGATTCCAAGTATGTATTCCAATACTGCAGGAATGTGGAGATTCACAACGCCAAGATTACAACCAAGGACAGTTTCTGGGAATGCGAGAATGTAACCGTCTATGATTCGGAACTGAATGGTGAGTATCTGGCCTGGCACAGCAAGAACATCAAGTTCGTACGTTGCGACATCAGCGGCGAGCAGCCTCTCTGCTACATGGACCATGTAACTCTGGAGGATTGCACCTTTGATAAGGAATGCGACCGTGCCTTCGAGGATTGCACCAACATCGATGCACAGATTAAGGGAAGTATCACCAATATCAAGAACCCCATCTCCGGAAGAATCGAGGCAGACGAAGTGGGAAGCGTAACATATACTGAGTTTGCCAAAGCGCCAAAGGGTGCATGTAAAATCACAGATAAATCGAAATAGTTTAAGAGGTAATTACAGAAATGACAACAATCAAGTAAATTACTTATGGTTCCCATAACTAATTATTCTTACACTTAACTGAAATCTCCGTTCATAGACACTGAACGGCCGTTCAAAAGCTTTGAATGTACGTTCAATGTCTTTGAACGGAGATTCAAAGTCTATGAACGAAGATTTCGATTAGGAGAAAAAGAGAATCATCCTATATAAATAAGAGATTTATCCTATATAGATAGAAGAAACAACATAGATAGAAAACAAATATGAAATACAATTTTGATGAAATCATCGAACGTCGTGGAACCAACTCATACAAATGGGATCTGGTGAAGGAAGACGGCGTTATTCCGATGTGGGTAGCAGATATGGACTTCCAGACTGCTCCCTGCATCATCGAAGCTCTGCAGAAGCGCGTAGCTCACGGCATCTTCGGCTATACCCTCGTACCTGATTCTTATTACGAGGCTATCATCAGCTGGTTCTCCCGCCGCCACCAGTGGAAGATAGAGAAAGACTGGATTCTCTATACTTCAGGCGTTGTACCAGCCATTTCTTGCTGTCTGAAAGCCATCTGCATGCCTGGCGAAAAGGTATTGGTACAGACACCTGTCTACAACTGCTTCTTCTCCTGCATTACAAACAGCGGCTGCGAAGTAGTAGAAAACGAACTGAAACGTGTGGGCAACTGCACTTATGAGATTGATTTCGAAGACTTCGAGCGCAAATGTGCCGACGAGAAGACCACAGCCTTCATCCTCTGCAATCCTCACAATCCAGCCGGAAGAGTGTGGAAGAAAGAGGAACTTGAGCGAATAAACGACATCTGTCTCAGGCACGGTGTAAAGGTCATCGCAGATGAAATTCATTGCGAACTCATCATGCCTGGCTATCAGTATACTCCATTTGCCAGCATCAGCGAGGCTTGCCGTGACAACTGCGTAGTATTGAATTCTCCATCAAAGTCATTCAATATTGCAGGACTTCAGATAGCCAACATTATCAGTCCGGATGCAACATTGCGCCGCCGCATCAACCGTGCCATCAACATCAACGAGGTTTGTGACGTAAACCCATTCGGCGTTATCGCTCTCCAGGCAGCTTACAATGAGGGAGAAGAATGGTTGGATGAATTGAACCAATATCTCTACGAGAACTATCAGGCAGTAAAGGAATTCTTCAATACCGAATTGCCACAAGTTCGCGTTACCCGCCTTGAAGGCACCTACCTGGTATGGCTCGATATCCTGCCATTCGAACTGTCAAGCGACGAGGCTTATGAGAAGCTGATGAATGATGGCAAGGTATTCGTCAACAGCGGTACGATGTATGGCAGGAAGGCAGGCCAGGGCTACCTGCGCCTCAACATCGCCTGTCCTCGCAAGACCCTGATGCAGGGTTTGATTCGCATCGCACGAGTTCTAAGCCAGTATATGGATGAAGAGGATTTGAGCGGATGCCCTGCATAAAAAAGAGCGGATGCCCTGCATAAAAGAGCGAAGAAAGAGAAAAGAATACTAAATACAATGTTTAAAACAAGATAATATGGAAAATGAAGTTTTGAAAGCCATCAAGGAGAGAAGAAGCATTCGTCGCTTCAAGGCAGACCAGATTACCGACGAAGAGTTGAAGACTGTATTGGAGGCCGGCACATGGGCAGCAACAGGTCATGGAACCCAGGAGCCATTCATCATAGCAGTTCAGAATCCTGAGATTTGCGCACAGCTTCGCAAGATGAACGCAGACATCATGGGTGTAGAGAGTGATCCATACTACGGAGCGCCAACCATCGTCATCGTCCTGGCTCCAGAAAGTAATGTGAACGGAGTAAAAGACGGCAGCCTCATCTTGGGCAATATGATGCTTGCAGCCCACTCTATCAGCCTTGCATCTTGCTGGATTAACCGTGAAGACGGCATGTTTGCATCAGAAGAAGGCAAGAAGTTGATGAAGGATTGGAATCTTCCTGAAGGTTTGATGGGAGTAGGAGCTCTGGCTTTAGGTTACGCATCTGCTCATCCTCATACCGTTAAGCCTCGCAAGGAGGATTACTACCGCATCATCAAATAAAAAAAAGCAAAAAGAACAATGCAAGCATGGAAGGAAACAAATAGAATTCTATGCCAAACATCAAAAAAAAGGTCTCATGATTTCAAAAACCATGAGACCTTTTATTTATATATAAGATTCTATATATTATATAATGTAACTAAAGTTTCCCACCCCAAAATAATGGGGTAAAAATAACTGTTTCTCAATAAAAAGTTGTATCTTTGTAATCGCTAAAGAAAAAAAACAACGATTTAAAGAGTAACTGTTATGGATGCAAAATTAAGACTCATGGGATGAATCATGTGGAATAGGGAATGCTGATAAAGCCGGAAATCATGTCTTATATTGCCAAATTGTCCATTGGGGCGATATGGCGAAAGTAGTATTCCAGTCAGCCAGCGTCCACTTCCAAATCTTCAGTTTTGCGCCTATCAGTGACTGCACCCCGCATTTCAGGCTTGCATTGAATGCGAATGTCGGATCACCTTTTGCCGGCACCGTGATGGAAGCATCGGCATCAAGTCCTAACCGCGGGCCGACAGCGATTTCCGGACCGGCGAAACCGTAGATCATCGCATCGCAAGAGACATAGAAGCCTATGCCTGTTCTCAAGTTCACGTTGCCCTTGATGACATCCATGGAAAACTTGTTCTCTATCTGCCTGTATTCACCATAGGCCTTCCATGAGCCCTCATAGAGGACACCGGCCTTGAGTTTATTCTCAAACCTATACGACAGGCCGGTGCTGAGGCTGCCTGTCAGCGTACCGTCAACCTTGAAAATGACACCAGGACTGAAAGTGATGCTCACGGGGACAATGCCAGCCATGAAGACCGCGGTATAGCCGGGAAAACTTATCAGCCGCTGGGTGAACTTGTCTTTTGGCAATGTAAGGCTCTTGCCAACATTCAAGTTCATTTCGGGCTTGAAAGCGAGTCCGCCATAGACACCGGCATCAAATTTCTTTAACGTTATGCCTTTCTTAAACGAGAAGCCGGTCTTTAATTGCAGCTTGGCGTTGACCTTTGCCTTAACGGGAACTTTCAGTCCGATGCTCGCATCCGCTTTTGAATCCAACTTGATGTTTGCTTTCAGCGTGACATCCTTATTGACAATAGCCCAGTCGATGTCAGACTTGTCCAGATCCTCTGCCGTTGCATAAGCATAGCCGTCCGTCCCGGAGGCCCGGGTGAACTGGCTGCGTGCAAGTGCCATGTCTTCCGTCACCTGCACGTCCTCTCCAGCGCCACCATTGTCGGTATAGAGGATAACTGCCGGATGGATGGTGTCTCCCTCCATATATCGGGCGGACATGTCTTCAACAGCATTGGTGCCACCGGCGCGCGTCCAGGCTTTTGCGGCTTGATGGTTGACATGGATTTTTGTATCGAAATTTATCTCCGCATCCTCCGGCAGTACGTCTGCCAACGAAGCGCTCTTGTCAACAGTGAGCACATAGCGGCCGTTATCCAGCATTTCAGATGTGACGCGCCGGATGTAAGGAAGGCTGTTCACTTTTTGCCATACCGCCATTGGTCTGCCAGAGAAGCGGGTGATGCCCATCTTGTCGGCCAATGCCTTGCTGACAGCAATCCGTGTGGTGTCGGCATTTAGGATAATGACATCATTGGATGCCGTGAAGTGGTGGTAGGTCAGTGAGATAGCGGATGAGTCAGCCGTCTCAGCCCCGCTGCCTCCCGGGGATGCTGCGTCGTCTGAGCAACCTGTTACAAAGAAGGCAGGGATTATCAGCATGATAGCTAGCCAATGAAAGCAATTGGCTTGCCTTAGTGCCGGAATAAGTTTGAATAAGGTCTTGTTCATCATGCCAGTGTTAAATTATTTTATCTTGAAGTTAAACGTCTTGCCATATTCGCGAAGAATGGACAGACGGAGCGTCTTTTCAGAAAGGTCGTAGAGGGCTGACCATTGGGTCTGCGACGTGAGTTCCTCGGTCGGAGGCTGTGAGACGGCCTGAAGCAGCGGCATGGCATCGGCCGCTTTCAGTACATAGTTGTTGGCACGCAGGGTGTTTCTCAGTGTATCATAACGCACCTTGCCGTGTTTTGATCCCCAGCCGTCGGTAGTGCCAACCATCGTCGGCGAGACATAGAAATTGGTGACACAGCGCAGGGTGTCGTTCCCTTTCAGCACCTCCATTACTCTCGGTGTGGTCTCGCCTTTGGAACGGGTATATTCCACAATGGCATAGTCGCCAGTGGCATCGGCCATGAAGTAGTGGTAGTTGCCGCGTCCGCTGCCGCGCATGTCCATATCGTAACTGCCCAGGAGCTGTATGGCCTCATTCACGGTTGAGGCCTTGTCGAGCAACATTCTTATAGCTGTCGTCGTACCAATGCGCGGCTTGCCTGTCTGCTGGTTGGTCTGGTTCTCGTTAAGTGACAGCACACCGATGGCAAAGCCGTCCTCATTGATGCCGTCGAGGGCGGCATAAGGCAGTCCCATCAAGAGTGAGAGATCAGTTGTTCCATCGGTATAGAACCCCTTGCCATAGCCTAAGTTCATGCCATCGACCATCGAAATGGACCGCTTCCCGCCAGCCGGTGCCGTATGCACTAAGATGGCCGCTATTGACTTGTAGCTCTTTCCGTCGGCAGTGGAATGACGGTAGTCGTAGTTGCGTCCCATCATGAAGTTGCCGCTTTGACGCTCAGGTGCAGCGAAGGCGCTACAGCCTGTGCCAAGAGAGACCTTTGCCTGACTTTTAGGAATACTGTCATAGAGCAGGTAGGCGATGTAGCTGAAGAGCTGGTTGGTTTGTGTGTAACCGGCCTTCAGTACGTCATCCAGTCTGTAATCGGCCGTATAGTCGATTTCGTACAGTCGGCCGGTCCCGTCAACATCCCTCATGGCATGCAGCATTGCCAATTTGCCGTCGTCTTTGATGAAGGCTGCTGGATTGTGTGTGATGACGGTCGGAGCATCGTTGTCATCATTGCCGCACGAAGTTGTAAGGATTGCAATAATCACGCACGCTACTGACAACAAGTTGCGTGTGAGAACAGTGTTGGAGCATCTTTTCTTTAGCATTTGTTTCTTTGTCATATTTGTCATATTTGTGATATTTGTTAATATTCGCACCGGTTGGTGTCGGCAAAGATACGAAATGTTTAAGACATACGAAAGTCCAATCCTCTGTGGAACAGAGATTTTTGTGCGTAGAACAAAAACTTGCTGTTAGCGCAATAGCTAAGTTTGCTGATAGAGCAAAAATTGTGGATAGCGCAACTTTGGCCTCAGCCATTTGCGATAGCCCTCTTTCGCCATTTGGACGGCGGACAGCCTTCTTTCGTCGTGAATATCTTCGTGAAATAGCTCAGCGAAAGAAACCCCGATGCCTCGGATATAGCGGCGACCGTCAGTTCCGGATGCTGCGCCAACTGTTGTTTGGCGTAGGCAATGCGGAGTTCGGCAATCCATTCGCGGAATGACACGTGATAAACCATCTTGATGTATGATGAGAGGTAGGTGCGGTTGGTTACGAGTGTGGCTGCCAGTTCCTCAATGGTCAGCCCTTGACGGGTATAGCCGTCGGCAGTAATCCACTTGTCCAACCGCTCCTTGATGGTGGCGTGATAAGTTGGAAGGAGCGCATCATCATGTTCATTGCAGTTAAGCGTTTGGCTTGTTTCCTCCATCATCTCTTTCTCTAAAATACTTTCCACCTGTTCGTAAAAAAGCAGATAGTTCAGATAGGAGCAGTAAAGATAAATGTAGAAAGGAATGCTCGACAAAATCCAAAGGAAAACGAAGCGGTCGGGGAGGAAAGTGAGCAGTCCGCAGCCAACGCCATATATCAGCGCCCACCATGTGAAGATGGACATCCAGTGGATGTAGGCGCCGATGTCCTCTGAGTGCATGTCGTCGAACAGTCGCACGGCACGGCGGTATGTGAGGATGATGTTGCGTGAAAGACAGATGCCGTAGGCAATAAGCCAAAGTGCCATGAGTGCAATTGCGGCATGTTGCATTGTTCCCTTTGACACGCCCAACAACAGCACAATGGAGAGAAGAACGTAGGCCAGCCATCCAGCGATATGCATAAGGAACCGCCTCACTGTAAAGTAATGGGGCTTGAGCAGTACCATGAAGGCGCAGTTGAAGAGCCAGTAAGTAAGGTAATAGGTGGAGAGATTCATCATGATGGCTGCCTCTTTCCAAAGAAACCGGGGAGCCACAAATAAATGCACCGAATAATTGGCTGACAGTGCCAGCAGCGCTCCGGCCATGAGGCGACGCGACATGAGATAATTGCTGAAGATGCGCTTGTCGGGTGTCTTTGCCAAAAGAAAATAGAAAGCAAAGAACAGCATCAGCACAAGAGCTATGCCGAGGGAATTGTCGTATAATGTGTAATTTGGAGAAATCATGATGTTGCGATAAATGTTGTTTGTCAATATCTGTATGGCGGAGTCAATTAGCAAGTGCAAATTTATGATTTATGCCTTAATTCCGCAACTAAGCGTGTAATTTGTTATTAACAAAAGTTTCCCTCCCAAAAATAATGGGGTGAAAATAACAGTTTCTCGATAAAAAGTTGTATCTTTGTAATCGCTAAAGAACAAAAACAACGATTTAAAGAGTAACTGTTGTGGATGCAAAATTAAGCAATTTTTCTGAGTTATCAAACATATTAAGTATTAAAAGTTCATAGCGAACCAATTTAATGGCACTTTTTACCCGTTTTGCCAAACAGCGTAATGCCGAGAACCCAAACGCCATCCGCTTTAACGAGTCTACGGAATCGAAACTGAAGGTTGCCGTTGACATGATAAAGAGAGCTTGGAGTCATAAGTGCCTGCGAGCCAAGTATGTTCTTTGTGACAGCTGGTTTACTTGTGAATATCTCATCGCCGAAGTTAGAAAGCTTGGCAAAGGAGCCTTGCATCTTGTAGGATTGGCGAAAATGGAAAAGAAGTGGCATAAAAAACTTTTTAGGTAACCGTTAAAATGCCCTGTTTATAGGGATTGATGGAACATTAAGGACTCAAAAATGCCCTATAAACTGGGATGGGAAACCTTAGTAATGTAATCCTTTTATACATTATAATTTAACCTTTGCCAAAACCTTACCGGTGGCACCCGAAAGACTCGCTACGAAGGCTCCAGCCTTATCACCAGCCTGCTTCAGGAAAGCCGCATCGTTCATCATGGAACTCATCAAGCCCTCGAAGTCCTCATAGGTATTGATTTCAAAACCGCCACCCGACTTCAGCAAGCCCTGAGCCTCCTGAAACTTCTTGTTGTTTGGACCAAAGATAACCGGCATATTCCATACAGCAGCTTCCAGAGTATTATGAATACCCACACCGAAACCACCGCCGATATAAGCCACATCACCATAATTATACATGCTGCTCAGCAATCCGAAGCAATCGATAATCAGCACATCAGCCTTGGCTGCCTCCTCAGGGGTAGTCTGCGTATAGCGTACCACCTTCTTATCCTTCAAGAGAGAAAGAATCAGCTTCAGATGCTCCTCGGCAATCACATGAGGAGCAATCAGCAGTCGCCAATCCTTATGCTCATTGAAGAAACGGATAAAGATTTCCTCATCTGGAGGCCATGAACTACCAGCCACAAAGACCTTGTAGTCTGGATGAGATGCTTTCTCAGAAGACGCAGCAGAATCAGAACCAGCCACCCCACTTCTGAAAGCTTCGCAGATAGGCAAGTGCTTTGCCGCCTGCTTAATCTGGAGCACACGGTCGAAACGGGTATCTCCTACCACATCCACATCAGTGATTCCGATGCTTTCAAGCAATCGCTTGCTTTCCTCATTCTGAACAAAGAAACGGGTAAAGCACTTCAACACACCAGCATAACTCCTGCCATACCACTTGAAGAACACCTGATCCTCACGGAAAATACTGCTCACACTATAGGTAGGAATATTGCGATGCTTCAGGATATGAAGAAAATTAGACCAGAACTCATACTTGATGAAGAAAGCCATCACAGGACGTACAAGGCGGAGGAAACGAATGGCATTCAGACGGGTATCTACTGGCATATAACAGATGATGTCTGCACCCTCATAGTTCTTGCGCACCTCATAACCTGAAGGAGAATAGAAGGTAAGCAAAATCTTATACTGCGGATATTCCTTGCGGATGCGTTCCATCAAAGGACGTCCCTGTTCAAACTCGCCGAGCGAAGCCGCATGAAACCAAATGTACTTAGCTGTAGGATCCACCTTCTGCTTCAATATCTTGAAAGCCTCACGTTCGCCACGCCACATCTTGCGCACCTTTTCATTAAACAAGCTAGCTATGGCTATGCCCCAAAGGACGAAATAGATTACGATATTATAGATCATGATATTTCTTTATATTGGTTACTATCTATAAATACGTGAACTCTCTGAGGAAAATGCCGCCACATGTGCAGAACATATTTCCCCAGAGAGATATTTATATCTGTGAATTAACCCAAAACTTCGATAGCCTTGCGAAGACGACGCAATGTCTCCTCCTTACCGAGGAAGGCAGAGATGTCGAACATTCCAGGGCCCTTACCCTCACCCACAAGAGTCAGGCGGAAGGCGTTCATCACATCACCGAGCTTATAGCCCTTGTCCTCTACCCATTTCATCACGATAGGCTCCTGACCCTCGATTGAGAAATCCTCTATACCCTCGAGTACCTCAGCGAGTTCGGTCATCTGCTGTGCAGAATACTCCTTCCAGCGCTTCTTGGCTGTCTTTGCATCATACTCTGTAGGAGGAATGAAGAAGAATGAGCACAATGGCCACAACTCATAGACGAAGTTCACACGGTCCTTCATCATGTGTACCACCTGCTTTACGCGGTCCAGAGTCTCCTCTACACCATTGTTTGCCACAATAGGTGCAAAGAGATTGGCAATCTCATCGTCACTCTTCATGAGGATATACTCATGGTTGAACCAGATGCCCTTCTTGAAGTCAAACTTGGCACCAGCCTTAGAGCAACGGGAGATATCGAATGCCTTCACCAACTCATCGAGAGAGAAGATTTCCTGCTCTGTACCAGGATTCCAGCCTAGGAGCGCCAGGAAGTTGACTACAGCCTCTGGGAAGTAGCCACTCTCACGATAACCAGAAGAAACCTCACCCGTCTTAGGGTCATGCCACTCCAATGGGAATACAGGGAAACCAAGTCGATCGCCATCACGCTTAGAGAGCTTACCCTTACCCTCTGGCTTGAGGAGCAAAGGCAGGTGGGCGAAGCGAGGCATAGTATCCTCCCAACCGAAAGCCTGATAAAGGAGAACGTGCAATGGAGCACTAGGCAACCACTCCTCACCACGAATCACGTGAGAGATTTCCATCAAGTGGTCGTCCACGATATTTGCCAGGTGATAAGTAGGCAATTCATCAGCACTCTTATAAAGCACCTTGTCATCCAGGATATCGCTCATCACCTTCACATCGCCACGAATCATATCGTTCACGTGAATCTCCTGACCCGGTTCAATCTTGAAGCGTACAGTATATTGCTTACCATCAGCGACGAGCTGATCTACCTCCTCCTTGGAAAGGGTAAGAGAGTTGCGCATCTGCATACGGGTATGAGCATCATACTGGAAGTTCTGAATCTCGGCACGCTTTGCCTCCAACTCCTCTGGAGTATCAAAAGCGATGTAAGCCTTGCCGTTGTCCAGGAGCTGCTGCACATACTTCTTATAGATGTCGCGACGCTCACTCTGGCGATAAGGACCATGCTCACCACCGAAGCTCACACCCTCGTCAAACTGGATGCCGAGCCATTTGAAAGATTCCAGGATATACTCCTCAGCTCCAGGAACGAAACGATGAGAGTCAGTATCCTCAATACGGAACACAAGCTCACCACCATGCTGGCGAGCAAACAAATAATTATAGAGGGCGGTACGAACACCACCAATGTGCAATGCACCTGTAGGACTTGGGGCGAAACGCACCCTTACTTTTCTATCTGTCATGTCTTATTTTATAGCTTATTTCAAATTTTTCTGCAAATTTACATCTTTTTTTGCGATTATAATAGTTTTTTTTCGTATTTTCGCACTGTAAATAGAATAATTAGACGAAAATGAGCATATTCAACAACCCAGAACACAATTATTGGCGTAATTTTGCCACAAAAGCAGTTCTTATCTGCGTAACCGTTGCCATCATTGTTTGGTTCTTGCCACACAATGAAGGAAGACAGTATCGGTATGATGTAGGAAAGCCTTGGATGTACGGTTCCGTCATCGCAAAATTTGATTTTCCTATTTACAAGACAGATGAATCTATCAAGCATGAGCAAGACTCTTTGCTGAAACAGTTTCTGCCTTATTATACCGTCAATCCTAATACGGAAAATGTACAGGTGCACCGGTTCCGACACGACTTCAGCCAGGGCATTCCCGGACTGCCTAAAGAGTATGTTGAGCTCATAGCCCAGCAGCTGCACAAAATCTATCAAACCGGAATCATCAATACCCCGGAATACAACCGTATCTATAAAGACTCCACGAGCATGATTCGCATCATCAGCGGAAAGAATGTCCGTAGCGTCCCTATCGGCAGTTTCTATTCTACCATTGCTGCCTACGAGCGAATATTCTTCGACGAAAGGATAGCCGCCCAGCGCCAGATTCTGTCACGCTGCAACCTTAATAATTATATCGAGGCAAACCTCATTTACGACAAAGAACGAAGTGAAACCGAGAAGAATGATATGCTCAGCAGTATTCCGCTCGCCAGTGGCATGGTGATGAGCGGTCAGAAAATCATAGACCGTGGTGAAGTGATTACCGACAACACCTACCGTGTGCTTTGTTCTTTTGACAAAGAGATGAAGCGCCGAAGTTCTACAGCAGACGAAATCACGACAACCATCATCGGTCAGATTCTTTTCGTCTTCATCCTGGTCATCATGTTCACCAGCTACCTCAGCCTGTTCCGGAAAGACTATTTCGACAAGCCCCGCAGCATCACCATGCTCTATGCGATGATAACGCTGTTCCCTATTTTTGTTTCACTCATCATGAGTCATAACTTCTTCAGCGTTTATATCATCCCATTTGCCATGACACCAATATTCGTGCGCGTCTTCATGGATTCGCGTACGGCATTCATCACCCATGTCACGATGATACTTATCTGTGCGGCAGCCGTAAAATACCAGTACGAGTTTATCATCGTACAGTTGGCTTCCGGTCTGGTTGCCATCTATACGTTACGCGAACTTTCCAAGCGTTCTCAAATATTCATCACAGCCTTGCTGGTTGCCCTTGCCAGTGGCGTGGTATACTTTGCACTTCAGCTGATGCAGGATAATCAGGTGTTCAATATCGATCGCAATATGTACACCTATTTTACCATCAACGGTATTTTCCTCCTGTTGTCTTACCCGCTGATGTATATCATCGAAAAGATGTTCGGATTCACCTCCAACGTGACGCTCTTCGAGTTGTCAAACACCAACAAGGGACTGCTCCGCAATCTGAGTGAGATAGCACCGGGTACCTTCCAGCATTCCATCACCGTAGGTAACCTGGCTGCAGAAATCGCCAACCGCATCGAGGCAAACAGTCTGCTGGTACGTACAGGAGCCCTCTATCACGATATCGGAAAAATGACCAACCCGGTTTTCTTTACCGAAAATCAGGCTGGCGTAAATCCACACGACCAGCTGAGTGACCTGGAAAGTGCACAAATCATCATCAATCACGTATACGAAGGCTTGAAGATGGCAGAGAAGGTTGGCTTACCGGGCATCATCAAAGACTTCATTACTACGCATCATGGCATGGGAATCACCAAATTTTTCTATGTCAACTATTGCAATGCCCATCCTACAGAGGTGGTTGATAAATCCCTGTTCCAGTATCCGGGTCCTAACCCTTTCACCCGTGAACAGGCGATATTGATGATGGCAGATACTGTAGAAGCTGCCTCCCGTTCAATGCATGAATATACCGAGGAAAGCATCAGCAACCTGGTGAACAAGTTGATTGATGGTCAGGTAGCTGATGGTTTCTTCAAGGAATGTCCGATTACATTCCGCGATATAGCTCTTGCCAAACAGGTTCTTATCGAACGTTTGAAGGCAATTTACCACACTCGCATCTCCTATCCTCATTTAAATGGAGATGCCAAGAGTGCAACAACAGCCAAGGCATAGAAAACGCCATGTAAGGCAATCCCCCAAAACGGCAACAATGAGCCTATTATTTTGCACACAAATTAACTTCTGTGCAGATTAATGGGCTTTTTGCGTTAATATACTTTAAATAAACACGCCAAACGACAGTAAAATAGAACATTCTTGTTACCTTTGCGGACGTTTTTGTTTAAAATAATTAAAATGAAGAAACTAAAATTAGTTAGTCTTGCCATTGCGATGGCTTCAGCAGCCCCTTCTTTTGCAGGTGGTTTGCTCACTAACACCAATCAACATGTAGCATTCAACAGAATGATGAGCCGTGAGGCTTCTATTGGTATCGACGGTGTTTATTACAATCCAGCAGGAGTTGTATTCATGGGTGAAGGAAAGCATCTTGCCATCAACTGGCAGTTGGCTTACCAGACACGTAGCATTGAGAATGATTATGCATTGTTCACAAACAATGTGAACAATCCTATTACTCCTCGTACATTCAAGGGCAAAGCTTTTGCACCTGTTATCCCTTCTTTCCAGTATGCTTATAATAAAGGTAGATGGTCTCTCCAGGCTGGCTTCGCCCTCACCGGTGGTGGCGGTAAGTGTACTTTTGATAATGGATTGGGCTCTTTCGAGAAAATCGTAGCTGAGACTGCAATGGCTGCTTGCGGTTTGGCAAGAACTGTTGACAACGTATTGGGCAATACACTTGGACAGCCAGGAATGCAAATGTTTACAACCGACCAAGCTTTCGGTCAGAAAGGCGAATATAGTTACAATAGCTATATGCATGGACGTCAGTACTATTACGGTCTCTCTGTAGGTGCTGCATACAAATTCAGCGACAATTTCAGCGCATTTGCAGGCGTACGTGGTGTCTATGCTTCAACAAACTACTATGGATATGTTGAAAACATCAAGGTAGGCAACATGCCTCTGTACAAGGTTCTCGACCCTAACAAGGAAAATGCAGCCAACATTGAATTGAGCTGTGACCAGAGCGGCATCGGCTTTACTCCTATCATCGGTGTAGACTTCAAGACAGGCAAGTGGAACTTCTCTGCAAAATATGAGTTCAAGACTCGCATACGTTTGAAGAACAAGGCTGTAAATCAGGCTCCTAGTATCAGTGCTCTCCCAGACAACTTGTCCAGACAGATGGTTGAAACATTGACTCAGGTGTTCACAAATAAGGGGATGACTCCAGAGAATGCTCAAGCTGTAGCAGCAAATACTACTCAAGCTGTTTTGACTAACGATGATGTAGTAAAGACAATGGCTGGCTTGAAGACCGAGTTCGACGCCAAGCTCGAAGAGGCTATCGGCGAATACGAAGATGGCAAGAAGATTGCTGGTGATATGCCTGCTTATCTGGCACTCGGTGTTGGCTACAGTCCAGTAAATACAGTAAGAGTAAACGTAGGTTTCCACTGGTTCGATGACAAGCACGCTACATCTTACAACAACCGACAGGAGAAGTTAAAGCGTGGTACATTGGAGTACAACGCAGGTGTCGAGGTAGACGTAAACAAGAAGATTACCTTGAGTACTGGCTGGCAGAATACCAACTATGGTTTGCCTGATGAGAACCTTGACACCCCAACTTCAAAAAGATACATGGACGACAAATCGTTCGTTGTCAGCTCCAACTCTGCTGCCATCGGTGGTGTCTACCACATCAATAAGAAGATGGATTTGAACGTGGCTTATTTCCATACCTTCTATCAGCACAAGAAGACTTCAGAGAATGTCCAGCTCACAGCCCAGAAGAACTTCAGCTACAACTCTGACTATACTCGTAACAACAATGTGTTTGCAGTTGGGCTCGACATCAATTTCTAAAAAGAATTCACTTTCTTTTCATAAGAAAACACATAACTACAATTATAAAGGCTATCCCGCAGCAGGCAGGATAGCCTTTTCAATTATAGCGGATCTACATCATAGTAGATTTGCAAAGCTCCATATCTCGGATCTTTCAGCATCATGTTCTGGGCATACTTCAAGTATTCCCTTACCTTCATCTGGTCGATTCCATTCTCCAACTTGATGACTAACTTGCGGATATTCATGGTCTTTACCCTTGCTACGGCTGGCTTATCCGGACCTAGCACACGCTCACCAAACCATCCTCTTAAGGTTTTGCCCAGTTCAAAACTAGCCTGCTGACATATCTTTTCATGCTTATGTTTCAGGAACACGTTGATAAGATGAAAAAAAGGCGGATAATGAAACATCTTTCTCTCTTCCAGGATTCCCTTGAACAATCCCTCGTAATCATTATGCACCACCTGTCCGATAACTGGCAAGGTAGGATTCTTGGTTTGCAGGATTACCAGTCCCCGCTTTCCCTTTCTTCCTGCTCTTCCACTCACCTGTGCCATCATCATAAAAGCATGCTCATAAGCACGGAAATCAGGATAGCTGAGCATCGAATCAGCATTCAGGATACCCACCACACTCACTTTATCGAAATCCAAGCCCTTCGAAATCATCTGCGTACCTATCAGAAGGTTCGTCTTTCCCGAAGAGAAATCGGATATCAGTCGCTCATAGGCATTTCGGGTACGGGTTGTATCTAAGTCCATTCGGGCGATACGGGCTTCGGGGAAGATTTCTGCTATCTGGTCTTCGATGCGTTCCGTTCCTATTCCCCTGCCCATCAACTCGGTACTTCCACAGTTCGGACATTCCGTTGGTACAGGATAGGTATAGCCGCAATAATGACAGGTCAGGAGATTGATACTCTTATGCAACGTAAGCGATACGTCACAGTTCTTGCATTTTGGTACCCATCCGCACACCTTGCATTCTATCATCGGAGCAAATCCTCTTCGGTTTTGGAAGAGGATGGCTTGCTCTCCATTCTTCAATGCCTGTCTTACTGCCGCCAGAAGTTGAGGAGAATAAGCTCCTGTCATCATCTTGCGATGGCGCAGATCTTTCACATCCACCACTTGTATCTCTGGCAGTTGGATGTCCTTATATCTTGTTTTCAGTTCTACCAGTCCGTATTTCCCCTGCTGCGCATTATAATAACTCTCCATGGAAGGAGTAGCTGTTCCCAGCAGAACCTTGGCGTCAGCATACATATTAGCCAGCATGATGGCTGCACTGCGGGCATGATAGCGTGGAGCCGGATCCTGCTGCTTGAAGGATGTCTCGTGCTCTTCATCTATGATGACAAGTCCCAGCCTTTGGAAAGGCAGGAAGACGGCACTTCTCGCTCCCAATATCACGTCATAAGGCTTGCCAGACAACTGCTTTTGCCAGATTTCCACACGCTCAGCATCACTGTATTTCGAGTGATAGATACCCAGACGGTCACCGAAGACCTTGTGCAACCGCTCCATAATCTGTACGGTTAGGGCGATTTCCGGCAACAGATAAAGCACCTGTTTGTGCTCTTCGATGGCTTTTCTGATGAGATGGATATAGATTTCCGTCTTTCCACTGGAAGTAACACCATGCAGAAGTACCACGTTTTTCTTCATCATCTGCATCAGTATCTGATTATAGGCATCCTGCTGCGCCATGGATAAGGGTTTGATCAAATCCAGATGCGCCTCACCCGAAGTATTCAATCTGCCCACTTCCAACTCGTAAGTAAAGAGAATGCCACGGTCGATAAGCGCCTTCACGACAGCCGCCGTACAGTGGGCTTCGTTCATCAGCTCTTCCTTCGTTACCTTCCTGATACCTTCCCGTGGAGTATCTCCCTCCAGACTATCCCAATGAGAAAGGGTGAGGAAGGTGGTAAGAGCCTTCGACTGCTTCAACGCACGCTGCACCATATTGAGAGCCACATGCAGCGCCTGCTCATTCCGGAATCCACTTGCCAGTTCCACATAGAGTTCCATCTTGGGCTTGAATTTCTCGGTAGATTTCATTCCCGAAGGCATGGCAGCATTATATACATCTCCCAGTGAAGACATATAGTAACTGCTGATCCATTGCCAGAGCCGGTATTGCTGCGGCAGAAGAGAAGGACATTCATCCAGCACCGCATCTATCGGCTTGCAGTCGAAGTTAGGCTTCTCCGAATGAACATCCGCAACCATGGCAATATACTTCTTGCTTTTGCCTAATGGCACCAGCACTCGCATACCGGGCACGACCTTTTCTTCCATCCCTGCAGGGATAGAATAAGTAAAGGTTCCGTCGAGCGGAAGGGGTAATATCACATCTACGTATCTCATATCTTTATCTTCTGAAACGATGGGATGCTCCACTTAGGAGCATTCGTTTTGCAAAGTTAGCAAAAAAAAAGCAGATATCCATCATTGGATACCTGCTTTTAAATATTTTAATAGGTATAGACCTCTTCCTGTCTTTGGTTAGAACCAGTAACCCAAGGCAATCTGCCAGGAATTGTTGTGGCTCTTGTCCTTACCGGCATTAGCAGCTGCATCAAGTGCTTTAGAAAGACTGGCATCAGCAGACTTGCCGCAAGCGATGTTGTAGTTTGCAGAAACCTGAAGATGATTCAACAAGGTTACACCGGCACCTACGTTTACACTGAAGTTAGACTTCTTCAAAGAATAGCTGCTTGATTTATTCCACTTGAAGTTTTTGTCACCAACGTTGATGCCCCACTGTGGACCAGCAAAGAGGAAAATATTAGCCAAACTGCTCAAGCCGAATCCGTAACGCACGTTCACAGGAATGTTGATGGACTGCTGCTTCACGTTAACCTTACCAAGTTCACCTTCAGTACCGGTATACTTGACATCAGCTTCTTTCTGGTCGTACAAAGCTGCAGCATCGAAACTCAATCCAACGATAGGCACAGTAACCTTCACCATTGGACCAACAAAGAAGCCTGTCTTGTTGGAAGCATCGAAAACTTCCTCGCTAAAAGACATGCTTGTCACATTCAAACCACCCTTCAAACCGAACTTGATCTGGGCATTTGCATTTGCGGCAAACAGCATGGCTGCCACCAGGAATACAATTGATAAAACTTTTTTCATTTTCTCTTTTTTATTTATTCTGTTAATAAAAAACATTCTTATCCTCATTTTTAATGGCGCTCACGACGAACCGTTACACGTGCAGAACCATTAGAAGAGGAACTACTCTTCGGACGGCGAGTCTTGACAGAAGCAGACTTGGAAGCTCTCACAGAAGAACTGCCACCAGCTCTACGGTTCTTCACCTTAGCCTTTCCCTTCACAGCATTGGCTGCATTGGCAATGCTGTCGAGTGAATCCTTCTTAGCCTGATCGCCCCATACATTCTTTTCGAAAGCAGCCAATTCTGCTTCTATGCGCTTCTGTTCCTTTGCCATTGCAGAATCATTAGGACAGTATTGCGCCAAAGTCTTACCCAACATATTATTGGTCTTGTAAATCTTTCCCTTATATTGGGTACGTATAAAATAATCATCCACGCTCATCACCGCAGCATTGTTCAGATTGCTGGTCATCATCTGCTGCTTGGCAAGGAAAGGAGCCAGATCATCATATTTCACCCAGAAGAGAGGATACTTGGTACCACCATCTCCGAAGTCGTCATCACGTGTCATGATAGGACAAAGTGCCAGCACCTTGGTATGGAAAGTAGCCGAACGCTGGTCGTAATAGGTAGACTCCTTGATATAATAGGTTTTCACCTCACTGGAAGGAATATCACTGTTATCCAACTTGATTCTACCGTTATTCTGCTTTTCATAATAGATATGGTAGTTGTCCAGGAAAGCCAACGGCTGCACACGGTCGGCAGCAGCAAAACTCTCGTTTCCATCCATACGATACTGATAGACGTTAATCTTGCCCGTCATCATCAGTCTGAATATTGATGTAAAGAGATTCATCTGGTTACCAATTGGCTCTACCGGATAATACAATCCTGCATTGGCATCCTCATTGAGATCCAACTCACGGTAGATATCTCTTCTCCATACCACATCCTCATCCATTGGGGCTGCAGTAGGAAAGGAAATCTGCGCACGGGTAGTCATGTTGTTGGCATTAGACTGCTGAGCCTTCTGCTGTGCCTGCTGTCTGCGAGCCTGAGGCTGAGCTATAATACCCTGCGTCATTCCCAAGAGTATGATTATGAATAATATCTTTTTCATTACTTTATACTTTGAAAATTGAACTTACTTCACGATTACTTCCATCGCAGCCGGCAGTTTTCGGGTAATCCCGTCAGGACCTACAGCCTTGATATGAGAAATATAGAAGCGTCGGTTTCTTGACAGTTTTCTGAACTCTTCGCGCTGTCGTTCAGAGAAGTTGGAACCAGCTGAAGCCAGCGGGATAGCATTTCCCATGTTGTCAAAGAAAACGGTCTCGAAGCCCAACACCTTGAATGGAATATCGAGAAGTCCATCATCAATGGCAGCATGAATGGTTGTTGCACCCATCAGAGCACCTTTCGATAGGGCACCACCTTTGAATCTATCTGTTCCCATCGCAATATAGGCGGTTGGATCAGGAAGTTTTCTTACATGGAAGACGAATGGAGGCAGACTTCTCACCTGTCCCTTATCGCGGGCTGTCACATGGATGGTAACATCCTTACCCACCGCTGAAGGTGTAGCCACGAAATGACCATTGCCCTTAGCTACGAAAGAACCGCCTGTCATGGTTGCAGAAATGGCATTTGCCGGAACACCAGGAACGCTGATACTGATAGGATTGGCATAGCCTGCATAGAGCACGTTCATCAGGTCGGCAGCAACGGTAGCTGTATTAGGAACTGGCAATACGGTATATTTCTGACTGAAGTTACGACGGATTTCCTCGCCATCCTTACCTTTCATCAGGATATAACCACTAAACCGGTGTTCTCCTACCCCACCAGCAGTAAAGCTATATCTACCATCAGCAGCCTGAAGCCGACTGCCATTGACATAAATTTCAGGTCGCTGGGTACTATCCACAGCCGCCATCACCACATGTGAATTGAAACGCTCACCGGCATACAGGGTTGTCTTTTCAGGAATCACGAAGGCATCCATTTCGCTTACATTCAGTTCTACGAGTTTCACATCCTTCTTCTTCTCGTCGCCCTTTCTCGGCTCATCCAGCAAACTTCTCTTCACCTTCTCCACCAACGACTTTCCCTTGACACCGAGTTCCTCTTCTGTAGGAGTATTCAGTGCCAACATAGCCATCAAGACGACATACATTAGATTGATCATCTTCTGGCGTGGTGATATCGGTCTTTTCTTTATTGCCATTTATTTTTCTTTTAAGTTTGCGGTCATCGCTGCAATCATACGTGCATAAATGCTGTTCAGTTGCTCTATCTGCTGAGCCATCTTCCGGGTCTGTTCATTAATCTGATCGATGGTACCAATCTGCTGACTGGCACTTTTCAACTGCATCTCATAAACCTTGGTAATACCGGTAAGCGTGCGGTTCAGGTTTTCCATCTCCTCGCTGTCACGAGTCAGACGGGAGCTCTGCTCATTAACCTTGCCAAGGGTATCTACCAGATTCTTCAGTTCATCCACATAGCTGCTCTGCACTTTCTGCATTTCCTCAGAAGCTACCTGCATTTCTGCCAAGGCATCCGTCTGAACTATTTGGGAAGCCTGGTTGGCAATACCAGCAATTGGAGAAGAAGACGCTCCTATGGTAGGAGCAGCCACATTCTTATCCTGGTATTCTACTTTATCGCCCTCCAGATATTCCTCCGTCACATGAGTGGGAAGATCTCTACCTTCAGCAGTCTTATCGAAAGGACGGTCGAAAGCTGACAGGAAGAACACGATAATCTCAGTGCCCATTCCCAGGAAGATCATCAGTTTGGCTCCGGGAAGATGCGTCAACGTGAAGAGAGTACCAGCAATAACGATACTCGCACCCCAACTATATGCATAGTTCAGGAAAGTCTGTCCCGGAACGCTATCCATCCACTTCTGCAGACGATAGACAATATTATATTTACTATAGTCACCCATTTTAATTATCTCCTATTCTTATTTCTTGATGGTTTCTGCTTGGCACTCGATGTAGTAGCCAGACTTCTTACGCAACGGAATCCAATATACGAACGTGGCTGGTTCTGATATTCCCAGGAGCGCCATGCCGAACGGATAAACGATTCAGGATCTTTCCAGGAACCTCCTCTCACACTCTTCTTTTTCAATCGGTAAGGATCTTCCTTGGCTGCATTGTATTTCAGTTCCGGATTCAAGTCGTTCATGGCGTCAACACCAGCCTCTGTATAAACGGTACTGGTCCATTCTGCCACGTTTCCCGCCATGTCGAAGAGTCCGTTTGAGTTTGGAGAGTAAATACCTACCTTACTCGTTATCAGATTTCCATCCTTGGTATAGTTACCGCGGTCTGGCTTGAAGTTGGCGTAGTAACAGCCGTCTCCATTCTTCACATCCTGATTGTCCCAAGGAAATTCACTCTGGTTCTTGCCTCTTGCAGCAAACTCCCATTCTGCTTCTGTAGGCAGACGGTAACGCTGTACGAATCTGGCTTCCGGTCCCAGACCTTTCAGCAGATAATCGGTACGCCATGCACAGAAGGCATTTGCCTGTTCCCATGTCACGCCCACGACCGGATAGTCATTATAGGCAGGATTACTGAAATAACTTCTCAGATAGATTTCACTTTCCGTATTGCGGAAGTCGTTTACCCAACAGGTAGTATCAGGATAGACATTCACGATATAGGTATTCAGGAAATCCCAAGGTCCGCTCAACGGACGGTTGATGGTTTCGCTGATGATTCTTCCTTCATCATCGATATAAGCAGTATCCTTGGAAATCATCACCACTTCGTCAGGATTCACGGTAACATCCGTGTTCAGGTTACGTTCCTTCGGATTGATACGGTTTCTGCGAAGGGCTGCTGCCGAATAGTCGTAGATTTCGTATTTGTAGTTGAGCTGTCGCCAGTCTATCAGCTTTTCTCCTGTTACGGGATTGGTTTCATACAGACTTTCGTATGCTCGCATTTCATCCTCATTCGGTTTCTTTGGCAACATTTTCTTCCAGTTTACTCTCGGAGGAACAGGATCACCATTCTTATCCTCGGTAATCATATAGGTTTCATCACCACCGTAGGCTGGATCAGCCAGACGGGTACGAAGGATAGAGTCTCTCACATAAGCCACAAACTGCTTATATTCTGAATTGGTGATTTCTGTATCATCCATCCAGAATCCATCTACAGATACATCCTTTCTCGGAGTCTTCTGTCCCCATAGGGAATCCTGACTTTCCAAACCCATTTTCAGAAAGCCACGGTTCACCTTTACCATACCAAAAGGGGCTGGCTCGGCAAAACTCTTACCACTAACGCCAACAACCTCACCGCCTCTGCCAGCCATTGAAGTATACTTGGCACCGAAGCAACTGCTCAGCGTCAAGACAGCAATCAATGCACCTAGAAGCCATATATTCTTTTTCATATTCATGAGTCTTATATTATTTATTCCTGCATATCCACTTTTGTCAGAGTATTCGTACACTCTTATGTTTGTTCTTTCCTTTTTTCACAAGATTGATGTCTGTCTGATAACCGATGAAGAGTTCATGACTGCCATTTCCGGCACTGATAGACGAGGTATAGAATTCGTAGCTATATCCAAGGACTACCCCATGAAAACTTCCGCCCAAGAGAAGCGTTACAGAATGGTCAGGACTGTAGGAAGCACCGCCATACAGAAGCTTCTTGTCATATTGGTAGACCAGTCTGCCTGTCACATCTCCTCGCCAGGTGGTTCCGTCATACTTCACCAACATAGACGATTTTATTTTTAAGAACGGATTTCTCAACTGAATATTGTATCCACCTGTCAAATAATATACGGCATCTATCTTCATTTCATTGGTTTCTCCGAGTTCGATGGTGGGAGAAGTCAGATGTTGAGCAGAAAGTCCCACATACCAAGGTCCGCGCATATAATAAAGACCTACGCCAAAATCCATGCCACTACCATTAACATCGGAGGTGGCAAGAGCAGGGTCACCAGACTCTCCGGCATCCACCTTGCTACCGTCAAACTTCTCGCTGATCATGCCACCCTGCAATCCTATACCCAGCATACCCCCCAGGAGCGGTCGCTTCAGAGAATACTGTAAGGAAAGACGCTGATGAGTGAAAAGACCAATCTGGTCGTTCATCAGGTTGATTCCCACGCCATGATAGTTTTTCAGCGCATAAAGAGGCATATCCGCAGCCACATACATCGTACGGGGATTGTGTTCGAATCCTGCCATATCCAGAGCGTAAGCAGCCGTCAAGTTCAGTTTTGCCTGCTTACCCACTGCTGCCGGATTAAAAGAAGGTTCCATGTCGAAGTAATGACTGAAAGAAGCGTCATACTGCGCCCAGGAACACAGGGCATCCGCCAGCACCAAACATAATATGATAAATCTTTTAAACACAATCTAATAACGGAAGAAACACGATTTTATTATATATAGAAATGAAAAAGGCTGCCCTAAGAAAAGAGCAGCCCTATCATCGACTTTAATATTCGTCGTCATTCCAGAGGAAATCATCCTTTGAAGGATAATCAGGCCAGATGTCTTCGATGCTTTCGTAAACATCCCCTTCGTCCTCTATTTCCTGCAAATTCTCCAGAACTTCCAGAGGCGCACCAGAACGAGTTGCATAGTCAATCAACTCTTCTTTTGTTGCAGGCCATGGTGCATCTTCAAGCTTTGAAGCTAATTCAAGTGTCCAATACATAGCTTAATTATTTAACGTTTTATGAATTTGGCTGCAAAAGTAATAAAATATATTGTAACTACAAGTTTTTCTCTCATTTTTTTTCAAAAAAGAACATAAATTCTCTAGAAAACATATCAAACAAGAAAAAAACGGGGGATAAAAGTAAAAAGGTAAAAAAGTAAAAGGGTAAAAAGGTAAAAGAGTAAAAAGGTAAAAGAGTAAAAAGGTAAAAGGAAAAAACAGCTAAAAGAATCTGCGTCATCTGCGAATTGAAAATCGGCGGCCGAAGGGAAAGCCAAATCTGCGTGATAAAAAAACAATCAGCATAAAAAAGCAATCAGCGTGAGAAAACAAAATCCGCATGAAAACAAAAAAGCCCCGACTACTTTCGTAATCGAGGCTTCTGAAATTGAAAGAAGGCGGCTACCTACTCTCCCGCATTGCATTGCAGTACCATCGGCGCAAGTGAGCTTAACTTCTCTGTTCGGAATGGGAAGAGGTGGGACCTCACCGCAATAACCACCTGATAATGGGGTATGACGTATTTGCACACAA